>JBAZCD010000419.1:0-3263 GCA_041671205.1 Pedobacter sp. | reverse complement strand
GCCTCTCCTTTAATGGTCGTACTCGCCTTCGCAATAGTCTACATTGTATGGGGCTCTACCTATTTTTTTATTCAGATCGCCGTAAAGGATTTCCCTCCTTTTATCTTGGGAGCCCTGCGGTTTATCCTTGCCGGTGTGCTGATGGCTGGCTGGTGTATTTACAAAAGAGAGAATATCTTTGCCGCACAGGGAATTAAACATGCCGCAATTAGCGGCATATTACTGCTTTTTTGTGGCAATGGCATCATTATTTGGGTTGAACAAAGTATGCCAAGCGCCATGGTAGCCATCATGGTCTCCTCTGCGCCATTATGGTTTGTGCTGCTCGACAAACCAAGATGGACCGAAAATTTCAGAAGCAAATCAATTATTGCAGGGATGCTTATCGGACTCGCCGGCGTGATCTTACTTTTCAGTGAGCAGGTTACTGAAGCACTTTCGATGCAGGGAAAGGAGTCTGTTAAAATGGGAAGCATGATTATGCTGGTTTTCGCAGCCATCACATGGGCAGGAGGTTCACTTTACTCTAAATACAAAACCTCGGAAGGTTCTATCATCGTTACCAGTACCTGGCAGATGATAGCAGCCGGAATTGCTTTTATTCCGGGAATTATCATTCGTGATGAATTTAATGGTTTTCATTGGCAGAATGTTTCCAATGATGCCTGGCTCGCAGTACTTTACCTCGTGGTGATGGGTTCTATTGCCGGTTTTAGTGCCTATGTCTGGCTATTGAAAGAACGTCCGGCTATGCAGGTTAGTACCTATGCCTATGTAAACCCTGTTGTTGCTGTTCTTCTTGGAGTATTTTTCGCTAAAGAGCGCATTTCATCCATTCAGATTATCGGACTGATTATCATCTTAGGGAGCGTATTTATGATCAATATGGCCAAATACAGAAGAGAGAAACTGGCAGAAAAAAATAAAGCTAAGGGGTCATACTGATGCCGGGAAATAAAACACCTGCCAGGCAAGCCGTTTAGCCGGCCTGTTGATTCCGCATCCACCATTGAAAGGAGTTATACTATTGTTGTAGATTTGCACAATGGCCGGAATCTATATTCATATCCCTTTCTGTAAAAAAGCCTGTCACTATTGCGATTTTCATTTCAGCACTTCTCCTCAATACAAAGATCAGATGCTCAAGGCATTACACTCTGAAATCACACTGAGAAAGAATTATTTGGGTAAAGAAAAAATTGAAACGATTTATTTTGGCGGCGGTACCCCCTCATTACTGAGCGCTGATGAACTTCAGATCCTGATCGGTGAGATCACAGAACAGTTTGAAGTCATATCCAATGCGGAAATAACCCTCGAAGCTAATCCGGATGATCTGACCCCCCAAAAGGTCAGAGAGCTGCGAGGCACACTAATCAACCGCTTCAGTATCGGTGTTCAGTCATTTTTTGAGGAAGACCTGAAATGGATGAACCGTGCTCATACTGCTGCTGAGGCCCAAAGCTCAATAAAAAGGGTTCAGGATGCAGGATTTGAAAACATAACCGCCGACCTTATTTATGGATTCCCGCTTTTGAGCAATGAAAAATGGGAATCAAACATACAAAGACTAGTTGATGATCAGGTTCCTCATATTTCTTCCTATTCCATAACTGTAGAGCCCAAAACAGCTCTTTCGGCATTCATAAATAAAGGAAAACAGGAAGCCATGGATGAAGGACAGAGTGCATCACAATTCCTGATCCTGATCGACCGGCTGATTGAATCGGGTTATGAGCATTATGAGATCTCCAACTTTGCCAGACCAGGAATGCATTCCCGGCATAACTCAAATTACTGGGAGGGTGTAAATTACATGGGTATCGGTCCTTCGGCCCATTCTTTTAATGGAGGAAGCAGGCAATGGAATATTTCGAATAATTCCAGATACATCAATGAGATCGAATTAAAAAAGATCCCGGCCGAAACAGAAGTTCTGAGTATAGAAAACCGTATCAATGAATATATCATGACCTCTCTTCGTACAAGCAGGGGAATGGATCTGCAATCGATTACTGAAAAATTCGGGTCCGATTATTCAAATGAAATATCCAATAGCCTGGAACCCTTCCTCGATAAAGAATGGATCAGTATGAAAGAACAGGTTCTTACCCTGACCAGAGAAGGGAAACTGTTTGCTGATCATATTGCCTCAGAATTATTCATAAGCACTAATTAATTATCGTTTTATGGAAATGAAGAATAAAGTTGTCTGGATAACCGGGGCTTCCAGTGGTATCGGGGAAGCGCTGACCTACAAGCTGAATCAACTCGGCGCCAAACTGATCATCTCGTCACGAAGCAGTGAAAGCCTGTACCAGGTCAAGAGTAATTGCAAAGTAAATCCGTTTGATATACACGTCCTTCCTCTGGATCTTGAAGATTCGGCTCTGTTAAAAGAAAAGGCGGATGCAGCTCTGAAAATTTTTGGCCGAATAGACATCATCGTTCATTCAGGTGGTATCAGCCAGCGAGCGCTTGCATTAGATACTGATATTGAAGTTGCACGGAAGATCATGAACATCAATTTCTGGGGGACGGTTGCTTTAACACAGGCTATTCTTCCCTCCATGATATCAAAACAATCAGGTAATATTGTGATCATCAGCAGTCTGGTTGGAAAATTCGGAACCAAATTCCGTTCAGCATATTCGGCTTCCAAACATGCACTGCATGGTTATTTTGATTCCTTGCGGACCGAAATCGACTCAAAAATCAAGGTCAGTATCATCTGCCCGGGTTTTATTAAAACCAATGTCACACTTAATGCCCTAACCGCCGACGGATCAAAACAAAACAGCATGGACGATGCCCAGGCTAATGGAATGCCGGTTGATGAATGCGCGGCCCTGATCATAAAAGCAATAAGGGCAGGTAAAGAAGAGGTTTATATCGGTGGTAAAGAAAAATATGCTGTATTGTTCAAAAGGTTCTTTCCCGCACTGTTTTCAAAAATTGTGAGAAAGGCAAAGGTTACCTGAAGTTTTAATAAATGACAAACTGCGTCAATCAAATGCAATACAGACCAGTTTATCAATTTCTGCTTTTACAAAAAAAAATAAAAACATATTTTTACAGAAAATTCTCAGCCGAAACCATATTACTATTGTTTATTAAATAACTCTTCATCTTATGAGTTTTATTTTAAGGCCTGTTGATACTGTTGAAACAATCTCTCCGGAAGATTTCAGAGCAAATTACCTGATTCCACGCAAGCCCCTTGTAATGAAGGACCTCACAAAAACGTGGCCGGCCCGTGAAAA
>JBAZCD010000418.1:0-3265 GCA_041671205.1 Pedobacter sp. | reverse complement strand
GGCATCGGTGAAGCATCAGGGTTTTCGTCTTTGAACACTGCATTATGGCCACCATCAGCGGATACATTACCTATTTTATCACTGGTCATAACAATATTGTTGGCCTTAGACCCCTGAAAATCAAACAATCCAAGTTCTGGTTTTCGCCAGTGAATCCCGTCATCACTTTCTGCGTAGCAGGTCCAAAGAGGATGCGTATCCGTTTTGAGCATATTTTCGGAAACAGTAAGTTGCCAGGCCTTATAATACATCCGATAAATATTCCCATCTTTAAAGATGCTGTGATATGCGCTGCCACTGCCCTCCCATGGCTCATTATGAGTAAGCACTATCTCCTTTGGTACAGGCTGATGCATGCGTTGTTCGGCCTTACCTACGAATTTTTCAATAAGATAATTATCCAGAAACAACTCAAGCCGTGAACCGATATCCACTATATTTTTGGATGCTACTGAATCTTTAACTATACAATATACAGTCCTATGCTTTGATGATGCAAATGCATTTGATTGAAAACCTATTAGCAATATTCCAATAATATTGCATAAAACATAAATCCGGCGATAGCAACCAATATCTACCTTATTTATAAAAACCCTCAGGGGTAAATCAGTTGTATTATTCATTCTTAAACTGGGTTAAATCTTAAATCTGATCAAATTAATTTGCAGACCAATTGTCCCTGGTCTACAAATTAACCTGATTTCGTTACTTCAAAATTTTAAAGAAGCGTACTGCTTTTCTTTACTATCCAACTGACTATAAATCTATCTATTTGTGATGCGGTACAATCAAAAACCATTCAATTTACGTCAGTAGCCGGGATTTTGCTTAACCTTCGGCTCTATACTTAAGGTACTTAATGAAATAGGCCATAATAACAAATGAGTGGCAGTTGGCTGTGTTTTAAGAGAAGGGACTATATTAAATGCCTGATTAAACCTTACCAGATCCCACCAGCGCTTTCCTTCAAATATTAATTCAAAAAGTCTTTCCTGAAGAATAGCGACATCATTTTGCGCCTGTGTTCCGTTTACAAAAACGTGCGAACTATAATTAGTTTTATAAGCCCTTTGCCTGACCATATTGATATCAGAAGAAGGATCCTGACCTAAAGCATTTTTCGCTTCTGCTCTCATCAGCAACACATCTGCATATCTGTAGAGTACAATATCATCATATGCTCCAAATCCCGGTGCACCTCTGAACTTAACAGGTGTTGTAACATGGAAGTTTCTAACCCCAGTAGAAGAAATAGTGTAAACATTAACAAAAGAAGCAGTTGTCCTTTGATCATCCGATGAAAACTGGTTGGTAACCAAAGCGGTAGGAGCCAGATAGGTCAACCCACCTAATCCTGCAAGTGCTTTTTTCGATTCTTCGTCGAGAGTAGCAAATGTTGTGTTTGCAGCCAGTGTCATATACTGGTAGATATTGGTCACTGATTCCAAATGGTGCAGATAGCTAGCCATAATAATTTCTTTATTCCCTTTATTACCATAATTAAAAATACTTACGAAATCAGGTAATAAAGCAACATCAGCAGTTGCAACAGCATCACAGGCACTAAGGGCAACATTAAAATCTGCAGCTCCCCCACCTAATAATTTACCTGTCCACAGATACACATCCGCCTTTAAAGCATTCACACCGGCTAATGACCAGGTATTTCTGCCTGAAGGCATGGTATTATCAGGGAAATTGGTAATAGCAGCCTCAATATCAGCCTTAATCAATTTAAATACCTCTGCTTTCGGAGACCTTTCCTTTTGAAGACTGATATCAACCTTTTCAATCGGTTCAGTACGGATCACCAGATCACCCCATGTTCTTACCATCATGTAATAAACAAATGCCCGCATAGCGTATGCCTGTGCCAATGTGCTCTTCTTAGTGGTTTCTGAAGTATAACTGATATTAGGCACATACTTCAACAATAAATTAGCATGGTTGATCACCGTATATAAGTTTTGCCAGGTAGTAATGTTTGCCGGATAACTGGGCGAAACATTTGAAGAATTCATTGTATTATTAAAATACTGTTCATATCCGGCGGTTCCAAAAGGACTCGGGCCAAAAATTTCACTTCTTAATTCCCCGAAAATATAATGATTATGTGCAGCCTGGGTTCTGAATAGTGAATACATACCATAGAGTCCGCCATTGGCATCCGCCTGTGTCTTCCAGAATGAAGTTGTTGAAATAGAACTGATCGGGACCTGATTCAGGTCCTGTTTAGTACATGATGTATATAATAACAGGAACATGAACACTTGTGATCCTATAATTATTGCTCTTATTTTTTTCATGATTCGTTGTATTACGGTTAGTTAAAAATTAACATTTGCGCCAAGCAGAAAATTACCTGGCATAGGATACCTGCCATTATCTCCACCACCCTGTTCAGGGTTTAATCCACTGTACCGGGTAAAATATTTAAGATTATTTCCGGTCAGATAGACTCTCATATTACTTATTTTAGCGCGCTTTATCAGATTTTTCGGTAATGTATATGACAAAGTCACCTCCCTCAAATTCATGAAATTACCTGATTCGAAATTGTCAGAATTGCCCCTTACATAATTTAAGGAAACTTGCTGATCTGCATAATAAAAACGAGGAAAAGGAGAAGTTTTTTCATCACCTGGCTTCATCCATGATTTCAATACATTGGCACTCAGATTATTAAGCCCTGAAGCCTGGGTATAAAAGAACTGCTCTGGTATGTTCATAATTGTTGTACCGGTAAGAAAGTCGAGACGGGCATATAACGAAAATCCTTTATATGCTACAGTGGTTGACATACCGCCTGTCCATTCAGGATAAGTATTACCCATATAAACCTGGTCCCTGGTATCTATGATACCATTTTTATCCACATCCTCCCAGTTAACATCTCCCCCATACTTTTTCTTGGAGGCACCGGGTACAATCTGATCCACCGGACCGGCAGCTGCTTCAGCGTCTGAGCCAAATACACCAATCTTATGGTAAGTATAAAGATCCCCAAGCCTGCCACCTTCCTGCAACCCTCCCTTCCACTCATAGCTACCTGTATTGGTATCCCATACCAATACACCGCCGATCCGGTTTCTGGGGGTACCATTTTCAGGAAGTTTTGTTATGGTAGTTTTCACTTTTGCGGCATTCAAAGAAACTTCCCATTGCAAAGGTGAAGAGGCAGGTAAAATCCTTGAATTCAGCTCTATTTCAAATCCTTTGTTTTCCAGGCTTGCCAGGTTGGTTACAATACTTGTAAATCCCG
>JBAZCD010000417.1:0-3279 GCA_041671205.1 Pedobacter sp. | reverse complement strand
TCTTGTCTTTCTTGACTACGGATTATACCAGATTATAAAAAAACCGGGATATGCCGAAAATACTGCTTACAGGCTGGTGTTTCGTAATTGGTGGCGGAATAGGAAATTTGTATGACCGGATCGTTCATGGATCGGTCACCGACTTTCTCCATCTGGATCTGGGTGTATTTCAAACCGGTATTTTTAATATGGCAGATGTTTCAATTATGCTGGGAATGGTCCTGATTTTATCAGGATCGGTCCTGTTTTCGAAGGACAGGCAATTGAATGTCTGAAATTGCAGTAATTTAAAATCCCGATCATTTTTATCAGGTCTTACTAATCAGGGCCACCTTATTTATAATCTTTCTAAACGCCTCTGTTTACATAGGGGTGACATATTCAAAATCGCTTATTTGTTACATTTGTATTGATTTAATATTAGGATACGCAACTTGAAGTATTTAAAAGTTATTGCATTTACTCATAAGCACATTGACCTCAAAGATTTAGGCAGATTTGTTATCTGCAACGAGTTTTTGGAAAGCAGTCTGGAAGGTGTCAAAGCTAAGTTCGATATCCCTGAGATATTTTACTTAGGTACATGCAATCGCGTCGAATTTGTATTTACTGCAGAACAAAACCTCTGTCCTGAATTTGTTAAAGATTTTATTCAAACGCTTAACCTCCCTGTTTCTCAGGATCAGGTGGATATATTTGTAAGCCAGGCCTCTGTTTATGAGGATGTTGAGGCGCTTAATCATTTACTTCGCATCTCTTGTTCACTGGAAAGCCTTGTTGTTGGTGAAAAGGAGATTCTTGCACAGGTACGTAAGGCTTATGAAACATGCCGGGTGTCCGGATTTACAGGAGATTATTTACGACTGATCATGAACCGGGTTGTGAAAACAGCTAAAGAAGTTTATACCAATACCGCCATTGCACGGAAGCCCGTTTCAGTAGTCTCCCTGGCTTATCGCAAGCTCCGCGAGCTGAATATGTGTACCAAGTCAAAAATATTAATCATAGGAGCCGGAGAAACCAATAAAAATATTTCTAAATACCTTCAAAAGCATAAATACTCAAACTTTGCGATCTTTAACCGTACTATTGAGCATGCAAAATGCCTTGCTAACGAACTTGGAGGGCAGGCCTTTGGTTTGGAAGATCTTAAAACCTATAAAGAGGGCTTTGATGTGATCATCACCTGTACCAGTGCTACTGAGCCAATCTTCACCAATGAGATCTATCAGTCGCTGCTGAATGGAGATACCTCCAGAAAGGTGATTGTAGATCTTGCTGTACCGAACGATACATGTCCGGAGGTATTGGAGAAAAATCCTGTAACCTTTATTGAGGTTCACAGTTTGCAGGAAGTTGCCAATAGTAATTTGCAGGAAAGATACGAGGAGCTTTTTTATGCGGAGCAGATCATTGATCAAAATATTGAGGAGTTTAAACCGGTTTTAAAACAGCGCAGGGTTGAAATTGCTATGCGTAAGGTGCCCGCAAAGATCAAAGAGATCAGAGATACTGCGGTAAACGAGATTTTCGCAAATGAGATTGAGGGTATGGATGAAAACTCCCGTCAGGTTCTGGACCGTATAATTAATTATATGGAGAAGAAATATATCAGTGTTCCGATGGTAATGGCCAAGAATATCTTAATAAAAAATAGCTGAATTTCAGTTGATGCCAATCATTTTGGCTATTTTTAGCCTTCAAAAAAATAGTTCCGAATAAATTTATAATCATGTCTGATCATTTGCCCGGGGATAATAAAAAGTCTGCAATCGTTATAGGTACGCGTGGAAGCGAACTTGCACTCTGGCAGGCAAATTTTATTAAGGATCGCCTGGCTGAAACAGGTATAGATTCAGAATTGAAAATTATCAAAACCCAGGGAGATAAAATCCTTAATCTGAGCTTTGATAAACTCGAAGGAAAAGGTTTCTTTACCAAGGAACTTGAAGAAGAATTACTGAATGGAACAATCGATCTGGCTGTTCATTCACATAAAGACCTTCCAACAACCAATCCGGAAGGCTTGATCATTGCTGCGGTATCGGAGCGCGAAGATCCCGCAGAACTCCTGGTAATCTTAAAGGATTGTGTAGATCTGCAGCAAAAATTATCTGTAAAGTTTGGAGGAATGGTAGGTACCTCTTCAAACCGTCGTAAGGCCCAGCTTTTAGCCGTCAGGCCGGATTTTGAAATAGAGGATCTTAGAGGGAATGTTCAGACCCGTATACAAAAATTAAGGGATGAGAAATACGATGCGATCATGCTTGCCAAAGCAGGTGTGATGCGCCTGGGTATTGATCTGTCGACTGAGTTTTATGTGGAAGAGCTTGAGCCAACTGAGTTAATCCCTGCACCTGCACAGGGTGTTCTTGCTATTCAGATCCGGGAAAGTGATGCCCCTCTTTTTGAAAAATTACAGGTTTTGAACAATCCGGCTGTTGCTGAACAGATTAGTGTGGAACGTAAAGTACTGAGCATGTTCGACGGAGGTTGTCAGCTTCCGCTTGGGTGTTATTGCCGAAAGGATGGATCCCTGTTCCAGGTATGGACATCAAAGGCTGCAGATGGTACGGATTTTCCTGACCGTTTGTTTATGCAATCCAGAACTACCAAAGGTCTCGCAGAAAAGATCGTATCTAAATTCGCTCCCGATCGTAAATTCCCGAGAAATGTATTTATCACCCGTGAACTTTCTGAATCCAGTTATCTGAGGAAGGCGCTTGAAAAACATCAGATCGAAATTGAAGACCGTTCGCTGATCAGGACATTCCCTTCGATCAATAAACTCGATCCGTTTATCTTAAGAAATATTGACTGGGTGTTCTTTAGCAGCAAGAATGCCATTGAATACTTTTTTAAACTTGATCCCCAGCTTCCAAAGAAAGTTAAATACGGAGTACTTGGCAGAGGATCTGAAGATGTACTTCGTTTACATGGAAAGCAGGCAGATTTTAATGGTGAGGAAGAAGGAATTGACACCAGAGATATTGCGACGGAATTTGCAAAATTGGCAAACGGGACCAATATTTTGTTTCCAAGTGCCAAGGGGTCATTGAAAACAATACAGAAAGCATTATCTGCTGATACCAAAATTGTTGAACTGACGGTATATGAAACAGTAAGCGATGATAATGTAGGACAATCATTTGCTGAGGTGCTGATTTTTACAAGCCCATCGAATGTCGATTCTTATTTTGCTGAGAATTTATTGGAGCCTGATCAGCAGGTGATATGTATTGGCAAATCAACCGGACAGAAATTTGATGACATGGGAGT
>JBAZCD010000416.1:0-3293 GCA_041671205.1 Pedobacter sp. | reverse complement strand
GTAATATACTTCTGCAGCCTTGAGATATTTCTTCTTAAAGAAAAAGGAATCCTCTTTATGGTATAATACTGGTCCGGTTTTTTTACCAAACCAGTACCCGACAAAGTTTCCGCACACCGCAGCTGTTATTAAGCCGGCTATCAGAATATAAATTGATACATCCAGTTTATTGGTTGCAACGAACATTCCGGCAAGGAACAAAAGGTAGTCGCCGGGGAGGAAAAATCCGAAAAACAATCCAGTTTCTGCAAATACAACAAAAAGGAGAAGATAAAATCCTCCTTCCCGAAGCAATTTTACCGGATCAATAAGGTGTTGCAAATACTCCCAGAACTCGTGCATAAATTGAATATGCGTAAAGCTACAATATTTATGTAATAATTTGGCTTAGAAAAGGTTCGATATAAAGCCGGGATAAACCCCAGCAATAATTGTAAGCAATGCAGAAAAGCCAAGCACAAAATTGAAATATGGTGATGACTGAATCTCTGCACGCTCTGCGGGTTTAAAATACATAGCCACAATTACCCTTAAATAGTAATAGATTCCGATTACGGCATTCACTACCGCCAGAGTAACCAGCCAGATATGATACTCAGATAATGCGGTTGAAAACATCATAAACTTACCGATGAAACCTGCAGTCAAAGGAATTCCTGCCAGCGAAAGCATGGCTACCGTAAGGGTAAAAGCAATAAAAGGATTTTTTCTGGCCAGGCCATTGAAGCTTTCGAAATTATCAGATCCCGTTTGACGCTTAACCAGAATAAGTACGGCAAATGCAATGATTGAAGCTACCGAATAAGCACTGGCATAAAGGAATACCGAGTTAACCGACGTTGAGCCCAAAGCCACAATTGCAAACAACATATATCCGGCATGTGAAATACTTGAAAAAGCAAGCATCCTTTTAAAACTATGCTGATATAATGCGGTGATATTTCCAATAAAAAGCGTCAGTACAGAAATCACCAGGAGAGCCGGCATCCAGAAATCATGAAGCGGTGCAAAACAGATCATGAATAAACGCAGAAAAGAAGCAAATCCGGCAGTCTTGACTACTGTACTCATGAATGCTGTGATCAGAGTTGGAGAGCCTTCATAAACGTCAGGGGTCCAGAAATGGAATGGAGCCGCACCAATCTTGAAACTAAGTCCGATGATCATCAGGGTCAATCCACTATAGAAAAGCGGCGATATTCCCGCAGGGTTTGAAATTACGTACTCTTTGATAACACTCAGATCGAAACTTCCGGATGCTCCGTAAAGAAAAGCGATTCCAAGTAATAGAAAACCGGTTGAGAAAGCGCCCATTAAAAAATACTTAAGGGCAGCCTCATTTGATTTAAAATCATGTTTACGGATTCCCGCAAGAATATAAAGACTCACCGACATAATCTCAATACCAATAAACAGCATCGAAAGATTATAGAACGAAACCATCACGAGGATTCCGATCAGTGAGAACAATATAATTGCATAGTATTCAGCAACATGTTCACTGATATGCTCAAAATAATCCCTGGATATAAGCAGGATCAGCATAGTTGATACAATACAGATAGATGTAAATGCAATGGCAAAATTATCAAACAGCATCATCCCGCTGTAAATCGGTGCAGCACCGGAGCTCCACTCGATCAAACTAAAAATCAATGCGGCAGTTAAGCCAAGAAGTGTAACAGGCAGCAAAGCATTTTTTGCCTTATACAAGCCTAAGTAAAGAACCAATATGGCTAAAACAGATAGGGTTATTAATGCGTTCATGCTTTTATTTAACTAAAATCTTTTGATTGACCTGTTCCAACAGGTTAATAACTGCTGCTTCTGATATATGCAGGATTGGCTGAGGGTAAACCCCTATTAAAAGTACGAGTACAGAAATGATCAGTAACACTGCTTTTTCTGTACTGTCAAGGTCTTTAAAAATTGTTGTGCTCGAATTTACTTCACCAAGCATCACTTTCTGGTACATTCTTAGCATATAAACTGCACCAAAGACGATCGTTAAACCGGCAATAGCCGCAAACCAGATATTATGATTATAAACTCCCATCAGTAAGAGGAATTCACCTACAAAGCCATTAGTCAATGGTAAAGCAACTGTACCCAGCAAGATGATCAGAAAAGTAATGGCCAGCATTGGCGCCGGCTTGGCGATACCGCCCATCTGATCCAATTCGCGGGTATTCATCCTGCGGATAATGATATCTGCAATGAAGAACATTCCCACCACATTGATACCATGATTCAGCATCTGTATCATCGCTCCCTGCAAACCCTGAAGATTCCAGGCAAAAATACCGGCAGAAATAAGTCCGACGTGAGCAATTGATGAATAAGCGATCAAACGTTTAATATCATTCTGGGTAAAAGCGATGATCGAGGCATATACCACACCAATAACTGATAAGATCAATGTGGTCTCTCCCCAGGCGTCAAAACCCAGAGGAGCAACCGGAATTAACCAGCGAATAACCCCGTAAATTCCCATTTTAAGCATGATACCTGAAAGCAGCATCGTTCCGGCAGTTGGTGCTTCTGTATAGGTATCAGGCTGCCAGGTATGGAAAGGAAATACTGGCATTTTAATCGCAAAGGCGATAAAGAATGCCCAGAATATCCATCCCTGAGTGACCGCATCAAGCTGAAGCTTATAGAACTCTTCAATATCATAGCTGTTACCCGGAGTTTGCAGATGCAAATAGATAATGGCCAGTAACATCAAAAGACTACCCGCAATAGTGTAAATGAAGAATTTAAGATTAACGCGTATGCGATTCTCGCCTCCCCAAAGGGCACAAATGAAATAAACAGGAATCAAAGCCATTTCCCATCCAATGTAGAACAGGAATGCATCCAAAGCCGTGAAAACGAGCAATAAACCAGTCTGCATGAAAAATATCAAGGCATAAAATGCTCTCAAATCCTTAATATCATGTTTATAGCTGGATAAAATAATGATCGGGATCAGCAGATTGGTCAGCAATAAAAGCAGCATGCTGATACCGTCAACTCCTGCCTTAAAATGTATGCCAAACTGAGGTATCCAGGCCAGGTCAGCCAGGAACTGGGTTGAAGCATCCGGGACAAAATTCAGATACAGATAAAATGTAATAGCTAATGATACTATAGAGAAAGCGCCTGCAAGTCCCTTAACCATGGTTTTACCAGTGAGAAGGATGGTCAGCGCAGCAATAAGCGGAATAAAAATTTGTAACAGTAAGATCTCCATTTAAATCGTTCTACTCCTTAATATTAAATTTTGTACATACTATAAGCCAGTAAGGCAA
>JBAZCD010000415.1:0-3293 GCA_041671205.1 Pedobacter sp. | reverse complement strand
CGCTTTGTTTGTTATAACGATAAAACGGACTCACAGAAAAGAAAGGGCTAATCTTTACCGGCACTTCCATTTCGGCGGTATGAGCCTTTATTCCCCAGTTATCTGTATAATACCGGTAAAATGCACGGATAATAAAATGGTCGTCAGGAAAGTAATTTAATCTTAAACCAATGGGTAATTTGAGACGTGTTCCGGGGAGATTCTCTGCCCGGACTGAACCATCAGTAAAATAATTACGTTGATATCGTGTTGCTAATAATCCCTCCTGGTAAGCTGGTTCAAAAATGAGCATGGTCTGCAGCCGCTGACTGATCACCTGCGAGATTGAAAAAGAGCTATTGAATGAGTTCCTTGGGGTTCTTGGCCCATCATCATCATCATCTTCGCGACCCCTGGACCCTGCAGGCCGCAATTCCACAGGAAGAATTACAATCCATTTGTCCAGAAAGGTCTGAAATTTAAAATCGAATTGGGTGTTCTTATCTTTTGTCAAACGGCTTAAATTAAATCCGGCACCTATTGACTGATAATCATATTCATAGGAGTATGAACCAGTAAAGCCGAATGAATTACCGGTTTTTTCATTAGACTGTGTCCAGTTTAATGAAGGATAAACACGGGTATCAGACATTGATGCGGAAGAAATAGTAAAGGGATTTATCTTATCTGAAGAAGCTGAGGTATAATGGTCCACTCCCAGTTCAAACAGAAAGGTATTTTTCCTGTAATGCCTGTTAAATTTAGAGATCTGCAGATCAAATGTATTCGCGATGTCGCTTAATCTTTCTGTACCAATTCCGCCTGTTACCGCTGAATTATTACCTTCCTGATGGTAATAAGCTGAAACAATATTAACTTCATCCACATGCAATTTGCGTGATTGATAATTTGTGCTGTCGCCTGCTAAAGGCTGCGTTTCGATTTGTGCGTAACTTCTGATAATCCCAAGATAGAGTACTAATACAAACAGATAAATTCTTCTCATTTCTATGAATCTTAATTAATTACAGCCGCAACCACCGCCACTTTTACCGCCATTAGCTCCGGAGGCTCCTTCACGGTATAATTGGAAACTTTGTTCGAATTTTTGGATCTTTCTGGAAGACAGGACCATATCTGCATCATTCAGCCTGTTTTTTTGATATGATTTGACAGAACTGCAGGCGCTTAATACATTGATGCCAACAAAACCAAGCAGAATTGCGGCTTTTGCTTTATTTGAAAATTTCATATTAGTTAGTTACATTAATATTTTGGGAAGTATAAACTTTATCACGGTCATCAATAATTACACATCCTACCTGGTTTAGCTGATTGATCAGATTCAAGCCCACTCTGACACCCATAACAATAACCGGAGTAGCCAGGGCATCCGCAAGTTCAGCGCTTGGGCAAATGATGCTGACGCTTTTTATCCCGCTTACCGGAAAGCCCGTTTTTGGATCAATGGTATGCGAATATCTTTTACCATCGATCATTACATATTTCTCATAGTTCCCGGAAGTTGCAATGGCCATATTACTGATATTGAGGGATGAAAACGGGCGGTCACTTTGATCAGGATCAGCAATTCCAATGGTCCAGGGCGAGCCATTTAACTGCATGCCCCAGGTGACCAGATCACCAGCTGCATTTACTATTCCGCTTTTGATACCCAAACCTTGCAGGATCTGTTTCGCCCTGTCAGCCGCATAACCTTTTCCAATTCCGCCGAAACCAATTCGCATTCCTTTTTTCTTCAGCATTACCGTGGATTCTTCCTTATTAAGGATCAGATCACGATAGTTGATCAGTCCGATTGTTTTCAGCGCCGTTGCCTTATCAGGTAAAGCAGTCATATTCAGATCAAAATTCCAGAAGCTTTTATCAAGAGAGCCATAGGTAATATCAAAAGCTCCATCTGTCAGGGCTGATATTTTATTGGAACGTTCAATGAGCTTCAGCACTTCTTCATCCACTTGAACAGGTTTAATACCTGCATTTTGGTTTATCTTATTTGCCTGGCTGTTATCCCTGAAAGTAGAAAGGATTTCTTCGATCCGTTTTACTTCCTCAATTGCATTATCAATAGCCTGCTCTCCGGATTGCTTTTCTGCTGCAATAATAGTGAATTCAAAGCGGTTGCCCATCAATTTGAGTACTCTGTTACATAATTCTCCGGAGTTCATAAAAACTATTTTTTCTGATTAAGTGCTGCTATTCCCTTTACAAACTGATCGGCATTCTCTTTTGGAAAACCGTCCCATGTTTTTAAAACTTTGCCATTCTCGTCAATCAGCAGGGTAAAAGGGAATTTTCCATCTTTATTATAACGCTCAGCAAGGGCCTCATTTAGTTTTACCTGTGCTTCGGGTAGTCTGTTCTTTTTTTGTCTCGGAAAATCTGCCCTCACCAGTAAAAGTTTTTCAGAAGCATAGTTTTCAAAAACCTGGGATTCAAGGATCTCATTTCTTAAGCGAATACATGGTCCACACCAGTCTGAGCCCGAAAAATTGACCAGAATCAATTTATGAGATGTTTTTGCTTCTTTTGCAGTTTCATTAAAATTACCCGACCAGATAAGGGGAGTAATAACTAAACTGATGAATATTAGAAATAATATTTTCATGATTTTATGAGTTATTTATGATTTCCTGTTTAATAAATTTTAAAGGATTTTTATAAAAACGTAAGCTGATCAGGTAAATTTTATGGTATCTCCGATTGAGTTTAATTTGTTACAGAGCATTTTAGAATATCCTGATTTTTTCTTCGCAGAATTTTGTTAGGAATTCATTGTTAAGTGATTTTATTTCGTTATTTGAAAGTATTTGCACCAGTTTTTTGTTGTCGGCCCACATTTTTTTTTTAGGATTGCTGTCAAAAAGTAAAAAAATCCTTCATTTTTATGCCTGTAAGCAGGCATGGTTTTTATTGCTTAAAGGTACCGTTTCATTATGAAGCCAGGATGATTTATTGGAAGCGCCATGGTTATCGGCTTTTTTTACAAATAGTGCATAGCTTTATCTTATCCGGATTATCCTGTCTTTGGGAGAAATTTCACAAGCAAAACTCTCTAAAGATATAAACGTAATTATTTGACATTTAAATTAACATTAAAATACAAGCGGAGTTTATACCTTGACCAATTATAAAATCGAAAATCATGGATAATCATTACTATAATGCCAAAGACCTTGCTAAGTTTGGAAACATCGCAGAGTACCAGAAGGAACTTGCAGATAAATTCTTTTCCTATTATGGCGAGGTTTTTAAAGACAGCCATTTAACAGCAAAAGAAAAATCCCTGATTG
>JBAZCD010000414.1:0-3296 GCA_041671205.1 Pedobacter sp. | reverse complement strand
CTAAATTTTTGTTATTTAAAAATGGCCTTCCTTTTCTTCCCGACAAACTGGAACTATCTGATTCACTTCAGGTTATCAGAGGGATGAATGTACATCTTCAGTTCTCAGTAACTGATAATGATCTGCCTGTTCCTGAAGGAACATATTATCAGCTGAATAGCTATCAGCCGGTACAATATGGTTTGCCTTTAACCTACGGACTGGGCGATGAGGGTTTGCCTTTGAATGCCCCGGATAAAAGACGTGCACAGGCAAAACAGCTGAAGGCCTTTCTGCTCGTATTCGAACAGATTCTGGTTAACTATCTGGAACAATTAAGTCATGTGAAGGACTTATTTTCACTGGATAAAACTGTTTCAAAAACATATTTCAGCCGGCTTCTTGATAATGATGATATCAATGGCATTAGCGATTTGTATGCTCTGGTGAATGGTACAATATTAGATCAAACAACTTTGGATGATTTAACAGAGTCTAAAACAGTTTTTCTCGACCGCAGAAATCGCTTTTTGGATAGTCTGATGGCCCGTTTTGCCGAACGGTTTACCGATTATGCCTTAATGCTTTATTCCTATGAGGGGAATAAAAAACTGGCAGATGAAATTCTCATAAACAACAAGATCAGCTTCCTTAAAGATCTGCCATTCATGAGCGCTAACAGAGCCAGGGCATTTAACTATAAAGATGCCGGACATGTATGCGATAATGAAAATATTGCCGGTTTAAAAATGCGGATTGAGCGCCTCTTAGGTCTTAAAAAGGCCAGAGACTATTTCGAGTTGTATGAAGAACGGGATATAGACAATGTTTCATTCGAACAAAGGTGGCGCCTGGTTGATGATGACGGGAATATTTATATCAGCAGCAGTACCAGATATACAGACCCCGATTTAACTCTTGCTGAAGCAAAAGCACAAAAAGAAATAGATGAGGTGCTGAAGTATATCACAACAGAAGGCAGTTTTGAGATAAAGAAGGAGAAGAAATGGATTCTTAACTTAAAAGACGATACCGGAGAGACCATAGCTACGCGCAAACAAAGTTTCCTCACAGAAGCAGCGGCAATAGAGGCCCGTGATGAAATAATAAAATATGTTAAGCAGTTACAGCTTTCCAATAAAATATTTATTGTAGAGCATCTTTTATTACGGCCCCGAAATATGCCCGGCGCTGAAGTTGTGAAAGGTGATCCTTTTTTGGGTATCTGTATCCCGGGGAACTGTGACTTATGCGGTCAGGAGGATCCATACTCATTCAGGATGACTATCGTAATGAACGGGGAAGCTGGTCTGGCAAATTCGGGTATCGCATTCCGCCGCTTTGCTGAAGATACGATCCGCATGGAAATTCCTGCACATCTGGCACTTAAAATTTGCTGGGTAAGTAACCTGCAGCTGGAAAAGTTTGAACAATTGTATTGTGCCTGGTTAAATGAACTTGCAAAGAATGAACAGGATACATTGGCCTTGCATACCAAACTGACGCTGCTCCTGGATGAATTTATAAAGCTTAAATCAGTTTACCCTAAAGCTTCTTTGCATGATTGTGCAGATGGCAACGACGAAAACAGGGTGTATCTGGATCAAACAATAATATAGAAATTTAAAACCTTTGTTATGTTAGCTTCAAAACTCAATTACCCGGAATTTGTTCCAGATCAGCTGCTTAGCTCGGAACATTTAAACCAGCTGTTCGAATATCTTGAGGAGCAGGGCAGGCTTAGCAGAACCAACCTGATTGGCATTGGTATAGTATGTGGTTTGGAGCTTCAACCTTCTGCCGACGGGAAGTCGATATACATCACCAAAGGTTGCGGTGTAACATCCGAAGGGTATTTAATTTCTGTTGAGGGGATTAATTATACAAAATATAAGGATTTTAATGCTGTGCAGGACAGACTTTACAACAGGTTTGTTGATAGCGGAAGACAGCCCCGTTTTCATATTGATGAACTGAAACAGGACTCAGTAGAGGATGCAACTGATCTTGACGCTGATTTCCTGAAAAATAAAATTGTTCTGCTATTCGTCGAAATTCTTGAAGAAGGTGCCAAGAATTGTAATCCTAATTCCTGTGATGATAAAGGTATTAATGTAACAGTAAGTTTCAAGCCTCTGCTGATTGATATAAACGATGCCAAGTCCCTGCAGAGTGGAAATAATGGAACTTCAAATAACAAAATCCGGAATCTTGATGAACTGAGAATGCCAAGGTTTGATGTGCCGGCGACTTTACTGGCTGATACATCAGCAATATTTGAAGCGTATCAAAAGGCTTTGAATAATACCTTCCTTACCAAAACAGAGTCGGTTTTAACAGAAGCCTACAACACAATTGCACCTTTGGTGCTGGATGTTTATCCGGCTAATCCCTTTAATAATCTGTCGGGCAGCTTTAATTTTATTAATGATAAAAGCATAAGCGGCAAACAGCTAATTAATATTCAATATTATTATGACCTTTTCTCAGACCTTTTGCTGGCCTATGAAGAGTTTCGTCATGTTGCAACCCGGGCCATCAGCATGTGTTGCCCTGATAGCAATTTGTTTCCCAGACATTTAATGCTTGGATTAGCCAGTGTGGATACTTTAAAATCTACAGGTGAGTATAGAGATTATTTTATTCCATCACCTGTTTTGAATTCAAATTTATACCTGACGAGGGAATTAAGGTCCTTATTTACACGTATGGCATTGCTGATAGAAAAGTTCTCTCTTCCACCGGTTACAGCGGGTGATTTTAAGGAGAAATATCAAAATGCAAAGCGGGCCAGGATTACCCCCGGTAAATTTGGTGCTATACCTCTTTCAGAAAAATCAATACCTTTTTATTACAATCCAGCTGTTGGTGATCTTAAATTATTCCGCTTTTGGAATTATGCAAAAACAAGTCTGGGCAGGGAAAAACGAATTTTATCATACAATGTTCAGGATTATAATACCAGTGATGATGATATAATGAATCCTCTTAATTATGATTTAGAGCCCAATAACTTTCTCAGAATAGAGGGACATGTAGGCATGAATTATAAGGACGCCCTGAGAAGTATTATTTCCATTAAAAATGAAAAACGTTTGCCATTTGAGGTTATCGCCTTAAGCGGAGATGTTAAATCCTTACGCACACAGATCAAAGAATTATCGGCCGGGTCAAAAGGTGATTTATTAAACGATTTGGGTCCTGAAAAAATAAAATGCCAGTTTAAAGACCTCGAATCCATATATGATACACTGGCTACCGGCTTTACCTGCACCTTGTGCGGTGAAATGAAATACTTTTACAATATGCCGGGGGGA
>JBAZCD010000413.1:0-3302 GCA_041671205.1 Pedobacter sp. | reverse complement strand
ATCAAAATCTTCATACTGATAGTTTCCTTCCCAGATAAAGCCAATCATCATACCTGCTGGTTTTCCAACCTCAGCAACATATAAAGGTTTATTAAACTGAGATACATATTCCGAATTGGTGTTCAATGAACGCTGACCACGGGTAAGCTCCATTACTTTGTTTCTGTTGAAACTGATATTGAAATTACTTTCCCATATAAAGTTCTTTGACTGAACGTTTACGGTGTTTAAAGTTAATTCAAGACCATCATTTCTCAATCTACCGATATTTTTAACAGCAGTGGTAAACCCGGTTGATGGAGGCAAAATTGAGTTAAGTAACAGGTCTTCGGTTGTTTTACGGTATAAATCAACCTCAAATGTGATCCTGTCTTTTAAAATACCAATTTCATAACCTAAATCAACAGTATTCACTTTTTCCCATTGAAGATTAGGATTACCAACTGCAGAAACATAGTTTGAAGCAATCGGGGTTGAATTATTAAATGAATAACCATTGATGTTTTGCAATAAACGTGCATAGGTATCAAAATCATCAACCCTGTTATTACCATTACTGCCATAGCTGGTTCTTAGCTTGGAAGTTGAAATACCGGGGAATACCTTCGCAAAGAAACCTTCCTTATGCATATTCCAGGCTAAAGCCACTCCCGGGAAATATCCCCAGTGATTAATGAATTTAGAAGAACCATCAGCTCTGAATGTTCCGGTAACAATGTATTTAGATTTATAGTTATAGTCTAAACGGCCGGCATAAGAGGCCATTGTATTAATGCTTGAAGATGACTTTTGATTATATGCCAAGCCTTCATCCAATCCATCCATTCCCAGATTCTCATTTGGCAATAACCTGCCGCCATATCCTTTTTTGCTTAAATTTATGCTATTAATTGCAAATAAGCCAAGTCCGGTAATGGTATGATCTTTCTTAAATGTTTTCTTGTAATTCAAAGTTGTTTCGTTTGAGAAACTATTTGAGAAAATATTTTCGATTGAACCATTCACACCATTTACGTTATTCGGGCTAGGTCCGCCCTGAGCTGTTTTTGAATTGTAGAAACGTTCAAGAGTCAATTTATTATGACGGATACCGGCGGTTGATTTTAAGATCAGATCCTTATTGATATCATAACTGACATAACCGTTTCCTTCAACTAGATTGGTAATATTATATGAATACTGATTCTCAAGGTCAATAAGTGGATTGACCCTGAAATCCGATGCGTTTAAAGCCTCATTATCCACTGCATCCTCCAGAAGATTATCATTTGGATTTGGGGTGATCGGACGATATAACCAGGCTCTTGCCAGAGCAAAGGCAGTGGGGTTACTTTGAGTGACTGCCCCTTTATTGATAATCTGACCATTCTGTTTAATTCCGCTGTAATTTGCAGTAACACCAGCTTTAATTTTATTACTGATTGTCTGATCCAAGGTTACCCGACCTGAGTAGCGGTTAAAGCCGGTGTTAATAATTGAGCCTGTCTGATCAAATAAAGATCCTGAAATTGAATATTTGGTCTGCTCTGTTCCTCCTCTTAATGCCAGATTATAGTTCTGAACATTACCCTGTTGCATCACATAATCCTGGAAATTAATTCCTTCAACATTTCTGTAATCTTCAAGAGTTTTGCCACCAGCGAAATATGCAGTAGTTGTAGCTGAGTTTGGATTTAATTCAGTCTGGTATTTAATAAACTCATATGGACTCATCACATCAACAAATTTCGGAACGGTCTGAATACCATAAGAGCTGGAAAAATTCACAGTCGATTTTCCAACTTTTCCACGTTTTGTCTGGATCAGGATTACTCCGTTTGCAGCTCTTGATCCGTAGATTGCTGTTGAAGAAGCATCCTTTAATATGGTCATTGATTCGATCTCCTCAGGGTTGATAGATGCAGGATCCGGATCTTCTACCGGAAAACCATCAATAACGTACAATGGAGAGGTACTTTGAGTTAAAGAACCCGCTCCCCTGATCACGATATTGATACCACCACCCGGCTGACCATCATCTGCATTAACCTTAACACCAGCCACACGACCAGCTAAAGCCTCAGCAAATGTTCCAACAGGAGCTTTCAACAACTCATCCATTGGAACAACCCCAACAGATCCTGTAAGATCAGGCTTTGCAACGGTACCATAACCAATTACTACCACTTCACTTAAAGAAGAACTTGAAGTAAGTAAAGTTACATCGATTGTTGTGCGGTTACCAACAACAAGTTCCCTGGTTTCCATTCCAAGAAATGCGAATACAAGTGTTTCATTACTTGCGGCCTGAATACTGTATTTTCCATTTGCCAGAGTTGTTGTACCTCTGTTAGATCCCTTAACCCTTACTGTCACCCCGGGTAAAGGTAGTCCTGCTTCAAGAACAGTACCAGTAATGTTCTTGAGTTGCTGGGATACTGCCTGCTCAGAAAAACTGAGGAAAAGCATCAGCAGCATTACTATCCCTGCTCCAGAGGGAAAGTACCTTTGTTTTTTAAACTTCATCATGTAAATTTTTAGCATAGTTTATAATTAATAGTGAATAAATAGGCAATTAAACATAACGGGTGCGTACCCGCATTAATTAAAAATAATAAATTCTTCACCTCTAATCCCAATATATAGCGTTTAAGAAAATTTAAAAAATCGGTTTGGTTAAAGATCAAAATAAAAACAAATAGATACAGCTCTATAAAAAACGACTCGTAACTATTCTGCAAAAAAACATTAATACAGGAATCAAGCCTGAATTAATAAATTACAATTTCTAATGCTGCAACAATTCAAAAAATATTGAACGTTTACGTACACTAATATATAAATAATTATAAATTAATGAAAATAATTCAATAATTATCATCCTGAACACGCTTAAAATATGACGAAAATATTACTTAAACGGATCAGAAATTCTGATCAGATCAGTACGTGTATGATCATTCTCAGTTATTCTGGCAAGTGCATAAACTTCACCTCCATGCCCTACTGCAATAGAGTTTACATATAAAGGACGACCGCCATCAGAATAGAACACCGGTCCATGATCCTGATATTTATCATTCGGAATATTATAGGTAATCAGGTGCAAATTTTCAAGTGCTTTAGCCGCTCCCTTAGCAATATCTGTTTCCCCTGTAACACGTTTCCCATCAATATAAATCGGTCCACCTGTCAGGTAATAAATAGTCTCCCCATCTGGTCCCAGTTGAAAGCCAAGATAACCATAACTAAACTGGTCAAACATCCCGCTTTTAGCAGAAGGCTCTGAAGTAATACGTTTAACTAATTCAACTTTAGATTTA
>JBAZCD010000412.1:0-3303 GCA_041671205.1 Pedobacter sp. | reverse complement strand
TTTCATCCGAAAAGCTGATAACAGGATTAACAAGTACCATAAAATCGGGTCGAAGATCTATGTTTTCAGGATTTTCAATGATGCGGGCATCAAAGTGAGTACCTACACTCGAAGCCAGGTGCCCTCCGGCGGAGAATCCCATAATTCCTATTTTTTGGGCATCAATATTCCACTTACCGGCATTCTGCCGCACCGTTTTTAAAGCCTGCAGCGCATCCTGTAAAGGCCCGATTGATTTATCTTCCATAATTCCATCATCCGGAAGACGGTATTTAAGGACGAAAGCTGTGATGCCTAGTTTTGCAAATGCTCTGGCCACATCACTACCTTCCCGTTTAGTGAGTAATCCACCATAGCCTCCTCCCGGACAAATAATGACAGCCGAGCCTTTAAATTGACTCTTTAAAGGAAGAAAAATGGTCAAAGTCGGAACAGACACTTTTCTGGTCACTGTATCAACCAGAGCATTTGCTGTTTTCTGCTCTTCATTGGCACTTATCTTTGAGTTGGGAATTTTTTCGGGATAAAGTGGTATGACTTGTTGGGCATTGGAAAGCTTCACTAAAAAGACAAAAAAAATCAGGACTTTTTTATTAAACATAATACCGATAATTAAAACTTATACCTAACATAATAATATATTTATCCAAATTCAATTAACCCATCCGGATATCCTGTTTAAATCAGCAAAAATTTGCTGATCATAAAACTGTTTTGCTGCAAATGCCTGCTCTAGCTGGCTGATATTTCTGCCCCCGATCAGTATTGATTTGATCCCTGGCTGATGTAAAGCCCATGTTAATGCCAGATGTGTAGTACTATAACCAGTTGAATAAGAAAGCTCCTTTAGCATTTCCAATTTTCTGAGAGCCTGTTCATTAAAATAAATATTCTGATGTCCCGGAATTATTTCAAAGCGTGAACCTGCAATCATGCCTGAATCATATTTCCCGGTAAGAAACCCTGCTCCGAGCGGACTATAGGTCACAATATCTATTTTGTTATTCTGGCATAACTCCTTAAATTCATTGGTCAGATCACTGACAGCTATATTGTGATTATTCTGAGCGTATTGAAAACAGGCAAGACCATTATACTGCTGGATCTCAATCGAGTCCTGCAACTGATCTTCTGAAAAGTTACTTGCTCCAATCTTATGAATTTTACCTTGCTTCACAATCTTGTCAAAAGTAAATAAAGCGTCTTCAGTAAAGACAGAATCATCCCAGCTATGGAAGTAAAGCAGGTCTATTCTATCGACACTTAATCGTTTGAGACTTTGATCAACGGACCCGACTATCCTGTCAGATACATAGGGAGGGGCAATCTTTGTAGCCACAATTATCTGATCAGCCGCTGGACGACGGGATGCAAGCCATTTCCCCACAATAGTTTCAGATGCTCCATACTGATAGGCGGAAGCTGTATCAAAAAAGCTGATACCATGTTCCAGGGCATAATCCATCATTACGAAAGACTGTATCTGATCTATCTCCCGTCCAAATGTCACACAACCCAATCCGATTTCGCTCACTGGCTTGATTTATAAAATTTATAAACAAATGGTGTAATTCGTCTGAACATAAAACATTAAATAATCCTTAATACTTCACGTGCTTTCTCTAAAGCAAACTGAATATCCTGTTCTGTATGTGCCGCACTGATATACCAAAGCCCTCTGCCAATGATCCGAACTCCTCTGTCATGCATTCCGGCAATGAAAGCATTAAGTTTAGTTCTGTCAGCAGAAAAAGTATCTCTGTATTCTTTTACTTTTTTAGCTTTAGTAAAGCTGATATTAAACATTGGGCCCATTCCTTGTACCAGCAGGTCATGTCCGGTCTCTGCTGCAGCTGAACGCAATCCTTCCATAAGTTTAATTCCATAGCTAAACATCCTATCATAAGGTTGTTGTTCTTCTAACACCTGAATAGTTGCCAGAGCCGCCGCAACAGTAGCATTACTGGAATTCATTGTTCCGGCATGAATGACATTAGCCTTTTCTATTTCAGCCATCCACTCTTTTTTACCTACTACGGCGCTAATGGGATACCCGCTAGCCATTGCCTTTGCGAAAATTGAAAGATCAGGTGTAATGTTAAAATACTGTTGTGCCCCGCCTAATGAAAGACGGAAGCCGGTAATAACCTCATCAAATATCAAGGCAATACCATATTGATCGCAAATATCCCTTAATCCTTGCAGAAAGCCTTCCTCGGGTGGAATACATCCACTATTACACATGACCGGCTCGGTGATGATCGCTGCAATCTCATCGAAACGGAGAGCAACTGTTCTCTTTAAGAGGTCCAGATCATTCCATGGCAGGATAATAAATTCATCCCGGGATTGTTCAGGCAAACCCTGAGACCAGGGGAAAACATTGGGATTTTCACGTGTACCCAGTTCTCCGGGACCGGGAGCTGATATGCCCCAGCAAACATTATCCATCCATCCATGGTAATGGCCTTCAAAACGCAAAAATTTCTGCCTTCCGGTTTTCGCCCTTGCAACCCTGAATGCTGTCTGAACTGCTTCTGAACCATCAAGGCAAAACCTCATCAGCTGTGCGGAAGGTATTATTTCGTTAATTTTCTCCGCAAGTTCAATCTCACGAAGATGCTGCCCGGCAAAAAGCTGTCCCTGCTCAGAATATTCATTTACAGCTCTTAAAACTGAAGGATTTGAATGACCGAGAATCAGAGGCCCCTGACTTAGGGTGAAATCCAGATACTCATTTCCATCAACATCATATACCTGGCTTCCGCTGCCATGAGTATAGAACAAAGCATGCGGATGATTGTATTTTCTGAATTCGGAGGAAACACCTCCGGCTAGTACTTTTTTTGCTCTTTCTAATAATTGTCCAGATTTAGTATACCTTGTATTCATATAATGTGTATTTCTTAGTTAACCAATAATAATTTTCGTATGCAATATGAAAGAGAATTGTTTCAACTGCATGTCCAGAGTTCCTCAATTTTCGGTAGTATGCTTAGGCTTTATCATGTATAAAAGTAAAATACTTAAGACCATAAGCAGAGATGCATATCTAAACGTACTAGTCAGATCAATATTAGAATCCCTTAAAGCACCTCCTGCATATAATCCTATTCCACCAACTATACAGCTGAAAAAATTTAGAATACCATAACCCGTTGCCCTGTATTTAGGATTTACTATCATACATAAAATCGGCATGCCATTTGCGTCAGTAAAAGCTTTAGTTATAGCATATAGAATAAAACAGATAATAGCTATCCAAACAACAGAGGTGGTGCTGGCAAAAAAAATAGCAGGAGC
>JBAZCD010000411.1:0-3311 GCA_041671205.1 Pedobacter sp. | reverse complement strand
GGGAGGAATTGGCAGATGAATGAAAAAAACAGAGGCGTAAAAGAACAAAAAAAATATACCCAAACTGTTATGGATGAATACGCCCGGAACTTCAAACGTCCGGGTATCAAAAGCGGAAAAGACCTGCTCTGGTCCGGCAAATTGAAAAACCACAGTTACTATAATCACCATGATCCGGAAGTAACCGCCATATGCCGCCCAAAAAACCAACCAATACAATATCCTGCATTTTAATGAAGAAACTTCTAAACATGCGATTGAGTTAGTTAATAAATTTAAATTATCTCATAATCTTCAAATACCGGATGCTATTATTGGAGCCGTGAGTATAGTTTATGGCATCGACTTATTTACCCATAATACCAAAGATTTTAAGTTCTTACCCGGTATAAAGTTATATACCTCTGCTTTTTAAAAATGCTTTTTCGATGATCCAAATACTCTTATACTTGTATATCACCATTCATTGACTATCCGTCACCGGTGCTTTGAATAGATCAATTAATCTGATTAAGTTCAAATAAAGTATGCCTCATTAGGTTAACTGTTTTACAAAATGACCTGCTAAATTCAATAAACCAATTATTTATTGGCCGGATAATCCTCCGGTCATGATCTGATAAGCCGGCAAACCCGATTTTTTATACATCTTTCATATACTTTGCTTATTTTTATAAATTAACTGATTATAGGGGATACGGGAGGTTCCGATCGTTCGTACCGTGTTTCCCTGCTAAATTTATATGAAGAGACTATTTTCTTTTGTTGCACTTTTATTATTTATTGGTTCCTATTCTGAGGCGGCATTGCCCGACTCAACGATTATTAAGAGAGTCAGTGAATTATCCTCGCAGGTGCAAAAAAAGTATGCTCCCGACAGGAGGGTTGAATATTACCAGCTTAAACAGCAAACAGCAGCTCCATTAACGTACAAGCTCGAGGTCAGCAGGCCGGAAGCGGCGGCTGAATTAAAGGCTTTGCTGAATTCTGAAAATCTAGCGGTTGTGATCAATGAGGAGGTTCTTCCTTCGAAGGATCTTGGGGAAAAGGTTTATGGCATTGCAAATCTATCTGTGATCAATACCAGGTATGCCCCTGACCATGCGGCCGAAATGGCTACCCAATCGGGTTTGGGAACTCCAATGAAAGTATTAAAGAAGGAAAGGGGGCATTATTTTGTCCGCACTCCTGATAATTATTTGTCATGGACAGAATCTGCAGGGGTAGCTTTAATGACAAAGACGGAATTTGAAAACTGGCAGACAGCTGATAAAGTGATCTATACTGATCTGTTCGGACAGGCTTATTCTGAACCTTCAGAATCATCCCTGCCGGTTTCGGATCTCGTTGCGGGAAACATTATGCAGGTATTAAATGAATCTGATAGATTTTATAAGATATCTTTTCCCGATAAAAGGATTGCCTATATTTCGGTAAAAAAGGCTCAGCCCTTCGACCAGTGGAAGAACCGTCCTGATCCGGATGCTGACCAGATCCTGAAAACTGCCCGTAACTTTTTGGGTATTCCTTATTTATGGGGAGGAACCTCTGTTAAGGGAATGGATTGCAGTGGTTTTACAAAAACCAGCTATTTTCTGAATGGTATTGTACTTCCAAGGGATGCCTCACAACAGGCACTGGTTGGAGAGAAAGTGGACGTTCATGATGGAGATACCGTAAGTATTGCTAAATCATTGAAAGCACTTAAGCCCGGCGATCTATTGTTTTTTGCGGGCAATAAGCGAACACTGCGCGTTACGCATACCGCAATTTATATAGGAAACGGAGAATTTATTCAGGCTGCCGGATTGGTTCGGATCAACAGCATGATCAAAGGATCCAAAAATTATGATGATTTTCAATCCAGAACCCTGGTTGGTGCCCGCCGAATGCTGACAGCTATCGGGGAGCCTGAAATTACACGGATAAATCAGCATCCATATTATCAGAGAGTAATAAATCAGTAAATTAGAAACTAAACAAGTATAAGCATATGAATATTTTCGTTGGAGGACTTCCATTTAAAGTAGATGAAAAAGAGTTAAGAGAACTTTTTGAAAAGTACGGAGAACTTACATCCGTAAAACTGATCATTGATAAACAAAGCGGCCGCAGTAAGGGCTTTGGCTTTGTAGAGATGGCAGATGATGAGGCAGGACAGCAGGCTATTGATGCCCTTGATGGTACTGAACTATATGGTCGTACTATTGGTGTCAGAGTATCTGAAGAAAAAAAACCGGATAGAAGGTATTAGAACGTGAAAGGCTTTTCTGCCTTTGATAGTTTGAATTTAATATTCTGGAACGGAATTTGTTTAAGTTCCGTGAGGAAGATTTGTAATTGATTCAGGCTTTTGGGTAATTTTCAGGCTTAGGTCTGTGATCCGGGAATCAGATTCAGGTAACATTTGAATAACAATTGCTAAAAATTCAATGACACGTCGGCTAAATTATTATTTTTGATATAACAGACTCAGGCTTTCTACGGAATGTACAGGGAGCTGTTTGATCGACTTAAGAAAAATTAAAACAAAAAACTGTTTAATCGTTATGAAAAAATTAATCATTCTTTGCAGCGCTGTATTTTTATTTGCAGCTGCCACAGCATTTAATGTTGTCGAAAAAGCTGAATTTAAATTCGAGAAAGAAACGCATGATTTTGGCAAAATCCCTCAGGGTAAGCCGGTAAGTGTTGAATTCAAGTTTACAAATATTGGCGACGAGCCTCTGATCATTAGTAATATAGAGAGTGTTTGCGGATGTACTGTACCTAAATATACCAATACTCCGGTGTTGAAAGGACAGACCGGAACAATTACAGTTACCTATAATGCGGCGGCACTTGCTCCATTTAGTAAAGGGCTGACTATCAGGTCGAATGCAAAAACTCCTGTAAAAGTGATTTATATCAAAGGGGAAGTTGTTGCTGCTTCTGCAGAATAATTTCAGCAATAACAAAAAGGGGTCCTGCGAAATTTTCGCAGGACCCCTTTTTGTTGCATGATCTAGTGTTACTTAGGCATAAATAGATCAATTATTTCCTCCACCCCCCTTTTATTCCCCCACCATCGGGGGACACGATCGCCAATGCACAGCGACTAATCAGTAACAGTTACAATTCACTCAGGCGTTCTGCTGTCCCACTCGGGAGGCGCGCGTTGAGCTTCGTGCTACAGCAGGGGGAGGACCATTAAGGATCATTAATTTTTGTTAGGGCTTGTGAGCTGTATGCCATCAGATTTGAGCATAGCTCATAGTTATTAACGTCATTTCATTGTTAACATAACATTAGATTCCTCTTACCTTCATTTT
>JBAZCD010000410.1:0-3324 GCA_041671205.1 Pedobacter sp. | reverse complement strand
AGCCCAGCTTATCCAGCAGGGAGGATTTGACGTCAGGGCCATCCTGAGTCCGAGTGTTGCCCAAGGATCAGAACGCCTCAGGATCTGCCTTCATAATCATAATTCAATCGAGGAAATAAAAAGCCTTTGTGAACTTTTAAACCGCATACTTTGAGAAAGCGACCGATTTTTATCACAGGCATCGGTACAGGGGTTGGAAAAACCATTGTATCAGCTATTCTGGTTGAAAAATTAAAAGCTGATTACTGGAAACCTGTTCAATCCGGAGATCTTGAAAACAGCGATACAGCATTTGTCAGGAGCCTTGTTTCAAACGCCTCATCGAAGTTTCACCCTGAAGCCTATCGTCTTACACAGCCATTCTCACCACATAAATCAGCAGCTTTGGATGGACTGCGTATTGAGCCCTCACAATTTGTATTGCCCGAAACTGATAATCAGTTAATCATTGAAGGTGCTGGCGGATTAATGGTTCCGCTCAATGAAGATTTCCTGATGATCGACCTGATCAAACAATTGAATGCCGATGTCATTCTGGTTTCTAAAAACTATCTGGGAAGTATCAATCATACATTGATGTCTGCCACAATTTTAAAAAGCTATCAGATCCCATTGAAAGGGCTCATTTTTTCCGGTGAACAGGATACAGATTCCGAATCCTGTATATGCAGGTATCTAAATCTGGAAGCATGGCATTTTCCATTTTTTAAGGGCTTGAATAATGAGGCAATTAAACATTTCGGATTGAGTCTAAACTGGAACCCGGATTGTTAAAAGTCCGTCTCTATTCCCTGATCTCAAAATCTTTCATAGTTTCATTAAATAAGAAAAGGATCCCGATTTCGGAACCCTTTTCTTATTATTATGTAATCTAAACAAGAAGATTAGAAACCAGGATTTGGCACTAAACTCTTATTGTTATCAAGCTCACGCTGAGGAATCGGAAGAATTGTCTTCTGTCCGCCGAAAGCAGCCAATGGGTTTCCACCTCTAAGATTCTGCTTATAACGCAACATATCCATTCTTCTGAAACCTTCGAATGCCAATTCTTTTCTTCTTTCAAGAAGAACTGCATCAATCAAAGCTGCCTTGGTTACGGGAACCTTGATACCCAGACCTGCTCTGTTTCTGAACCAGTTCAGAATATCAATGGCTTCTGCATTTGGTAAAGCATTTGATTGCGCCAAAGCCTCAGCCAGAGTCATATACACTTCAGTAATACGAATTACAGGGGAATTATCTGCATTAGTAGTTGCATCCGGGAATTTGTTGGTAAACGCGCGTGATAAGCCATCGGCAGCAGTACCGCTACGTTTTAAAAGATAACGCTTATCACCGGCTTCGGCTTCATAAGCCGCAGTAAGGATAGCGGAAAATGGAGCATCACCACGACCACCAAGAGGAGCAGGACTGTAAAAAGATGCCCAGCCTCCAGAACCTGTTCTGCCATTATCAATAGCCGAATTTTGGATGGAAAATACATCTTCTGCTGTATTCTTATCATAAAAAGAATAGTCGGCAGCACGGGTATATGGTCCTGTGATAGCCGCTCTGGCTGCAGTAATAGCATTAGCCCACTCTTCACGATACAAATACAACCTGGCTAGTAAGGCATTTGCAGCACCTTTTGTTGCACGTGCCCTGGTATCTACACCAGTTGTATAGCTCGCAGGCAATGCAGTTGCTGCTTCAGTCAAATCCTTTTTAATCTGATCATGAACCTGATTCAAAGTGGATCTTGCAGGGTAAGTAATCTGGCCTGTAAAATCGTCCACAACCAGGGGAACACCTAAGCTTGATCCACCACTCACCTGAAACGGTTGAGCATACAAATTAACGAGCTGAAAATAAGCCAAAGCGCGCAAGAACTTTGCTTCCCCAACCATCTGAGTTTTTTCTGCAGCATCCATACCAACCACATTTGGAATATTTGCAATGGCTTTATTAGCACGTGTTATCACACGATAGTGTACTTCCCAGATACCAGAAACGTTAGCATTAATAGAAATTGTAGTGAAATCACGTAGCTCCTGAAGTGTTGGGAATGAACCAACGAATTCCACGTTATCTCCCATATACTCCTCTATAATCTGAGGCATACCTCCGTAAAATTCGAGGGTCTGAGCAGTACTGTATATACCTAATACAGCACTTCTTGCGGTGGAAGGACTACTGAAGATAGTCTCTTCGGTTAAATCCTGCTCAGGGGTCAGCACCAATTTATCCTCACATGAATTCAGTGAAAATGCAAGGGCTGAAATTGCTATTATATATTTTATTTTATTTATTTCTTTAATTAAAATCCTAAGTTAACACCGAAAGTAATCGATTTGGCTTGCGGTAATGCAAAGAATGATTCCCCATTTACCAGATTGCTTGCACCGTTCGCTGAAACCTCAGGATCCGGTCCTCTAAAATCCTTATTTTGAATAATAAACAGGTTCTGAGCTAATGCATAAATTCTTGCAGAACGCAATACTTTGGTTTTGCTCAATACTGATGAAGGAAGCGTATAACCTAAAGTAACCAGCTTCAATCTCGCGTACGAACCATCTTGCAACTGACTGGTTGACAACTGGTGAAATGTCAAACGGGTCGGACTATTCAGACGAGGGGCAAAAGCCTGATCACCAGCCTGTTTCCAGTAGTTCAACAAATCTGTACTTTTGTTATAGGAACCTGTACCGACATTTTCAGTGAAACGAAGGCCATCAATCAACACATCATTACCATAAGCAAAATTAAAGAATGCACTCAGGTCAAAGCTCTTGTAACGGAAATTATTGGTAAACCCACCTACAAAATCAGGATCTGCTTTACCAGCGATAACACGGTCAGCTGCTACAGGAGCAGTAGTTACAGAACCATCTTTTTTATACCATTCTGCATCTCCGGTCGCCGGATTAATACCTTTGTAACGAATCAAATAAAATGAATTTCTAGACTCACCCACAATTGCACGCTGTGCGGTAGAACCCTGAATGATATTTCTTCCTTCAGGATCTCTGTTTTCAGGTAAATTAATTACTGTATTCTTGTTGAAACCTATATTAAAACTGGTAGTCCAGGAGAAATTGTCAGATTTCACATTCTCTGAACCAATATTAATCTCGAAACCTTTGTTTCTTATTTTACCAATGTTCTGGGTTGCTGAAGCAAATCCGGTAGTGAATGGATAAGGAACATTAGCCAGTAAACCAATGGTGTTTTTAACATAGTAGTTCAACTGCAGATCAATAGCATTGAACAAGCGTGAGGTTAAACCTACATCCATCTGCTCAGTCTCTTCCCAGCTCAAATCCCTGTTAGCCACTCTTGCAGGTG
>JBAZCD010000409.1:0-3329 GCA_041671205.1 Pedobacter sp. | reverse complement strand
GATTGATCAGCCTTGCGCCTTCAAAGGCAGATGCTAAAATACTGATGAGCGGTTTGCGTGAGGGACTTCGGGGCCGTGATGCGATTGGTTTACCGGCTGAACTGACCAAAGCAATTCAGCCCTATCAGTCTGAACTTTTTGGTGCTCCTCTTGCATTCGCTATCCGTCAGGGGAATGCGGCTGCAGTGAAAAAGGCCCTGGCGGTCATTGCCGATGAAAAAGCAGATTTTGACCATCGTTTATCCTATATCGTGATCTTTGGTCAGACGAATCAACCCGGTTCTGTTCCGGTTTTATTGAATGTTATCGAAAGCAGCAAGTCTACCGGGGCGATGAAAGAAGCCGCTTTGCAAGCCCTGCAGCCCTATAATGTGGATGAAATTGGTTTAAGGCTTGTTAAAGCCTACCCGCAGTTCAGAGGAGATGCGGGTGTCCGGAATGCGGCTTTAGATCTCTTTGCCAGCAGAACCAGCTGGGCAAATGACTTGTTTACTGCGATCTCAGAAACGAAACGGATCAGTAAGGATGATGTACCGGATCAGGTAGCCCGCAGGTTAAAGCAACTGAATGAACCTAAGATCAGTGCTTTGGCCGACAAGTATTGGCCAAATGTGAAACTGGCCACATCGTCAGAAAAGAACGAAGCCATCGCCAAATACGCGAAACTGATTAGATCCGGCTCAGGGGATGTCAAAAAGGGCAGAATACTTTATTTAGCCAATTGCGGATACTGTCATCGTTTGTTTAATGAAGGCGGAAGTATTGGTCCGGATCTGACAGGCTATGAGCGCAGCAATGTGAACTACTTTTTACTGAACGTGATCGATCCAAATGCAGATATCAGGGAAGGTTATGGATTACATCGTGTCACAACAAAGGATGGACGTACGATAGAGGGTAAAATAGCAGCCAGCAACGGAGATACGCATACCATTCAAACTCAGGCCGGAAAGGAGATCATACTTTCTGTTGGCCAGATCAGGGAAATGAAAGCATTGCCGGTCTCCATTATGCCTGAACGTATTCTGGACCGCTTGAAAGATCAGGAAATCAGAGATATTTTTTCTTATATTATGAAGAAGAATTAACCGTTTTATCAAACCTTATTACGTTTTCCCATCGGTCTGAACACATAAATATTAATTTGCTGATGATATATGGTAGCTGAAAAAATTACCCGATCCAGAAGAAAGTTTATTAAGAGTTCTGTCATTGCCGGTACTCTGCTTCCTTTTATGTCGACTGATCTTTATGCAGATATGCTAAAGAGTAAAAAAGTCGCTGATCCATTAAATGTCTCCGTGTTTTCAAAACACCTGCAGTTTTTAAATTATGCGGATATGGCTGATGCAGCAGCCAATATAGGTTTTGATGGGGTAGATCTTACGGTGCGTCCCAAAGGGCATGTTTTACCCGAACGGGTAGAAATGGATTTGCCCAAGGCAGTAGAAGCTATAAAAAAAGCAGGTCTGGCTTCAACCATGATCACGACGGCAGTTCAGGATGCAAATGATCCTTCCGACAGAAAATTGCTGGCGACTGCCTCAGGCCTAGGGATAAAGTATTACCGCATGAACTGGCTCAAATATCCTGAGGGGAAAAGTATTCCTGAGGCTATGATACAATTCAAAAAGACGCTGACAGAAATAAGTCATTTAAACAGAAAATTGGGAATCACCGGATGCTATCAAAACCATTCAGGAAATCTGGCCGGAGCTTCGATATGGGAGCTCTGGGAGATACTTAAAAATGCAGATCAGCGAAACATGGGTGTTCAGTATGATATCAGGCATGCGGTAGTTGAAGGGGGGATGTCATGGAAAAACGGACTCAGTTTAATTTACCCGCATATTAAAATTCTGGCCATAAAAGATTGTGTCTGGACAAAAAGAAATGGAACCTGGATTGTTGAAAATGTTCCTTTGGGAGAAGGAATGGTTGATTTTAAGGCTTATTTTAAGCTTTTGAAGGAATTTAAAATACAGGTCCCTATATCTCTGCATTATGAATATCCAATGGGTGGCGCCGAACATGGAGCAAGCAGCATTACAACTGATAATAAAGTAGTTTTTGCCGCCATGAAAAGAGATCTTATAAAATTGCAGCAGCTTTGGCAGGAGGCTTAACAAGTTGACTGGTACTTTGCGCTAGCCCTATTGTTGTATTGTTCAACCCCCTGCTGATATTGTTATCAACACATGCCGGGTAATCAATTCCAATATTTTTTAAATAGAATTAACCCTTAAACAATTGCTTACAGGGTTCATGTCCTGCTTACAAAGGGTATGTTAATATCATTCCTGTTTTTTTAATCCCTGTCAAACCGCACGATGAGTTAAATTAGATAAACCGGGTAAGTATGAATGATTTAAAAAAAATAATTGCTCGAAAAATATGGGGAATTGCAAATTTATACCCGGATCTATTGGTTAACTTATATGTAACTTTGGTTAGGTAGGATTTTTACTTATAGCAAATCAGTGCTGAAGGAATTTCGCAGATATGTTGTGAATGGTTGAAAATTTGACACCATTCAACAAATGAAGAATTAAAACTTAGGATCGATAATGATTCTTCATGAAAATATGATAATGCATAGAAATTAACTTAAAATGACTTTGGATTCGAAAATTTATCTTAATGCATTTGAGTGCTCTCCTGATGGCATAATTATTTGTGACCTTAATGCTAAAATTATTCTGACGAATAAAGCAGCATTTTCAATGTTTGGGTATGAGCCTGGCGAACTTGAAGGGAAATCCATACAAGATTTAATTCCTCCTCACCTTAGGGATAAACACAAGTTTCATTTCCGAAGTTTTATCTCTCATCCTTCAGCCAGATCAATGTCTAACAATATGAAGCTGATTGGGTACAGGAAAGATGCATCAAATGTTTCTATAAGCATTGCCCTGAATATTATTCAAAATGATTCTGGCGAAGAATCGATTCTTGCAGTAATCAGAGAAATAACAGAGTTCGTTAGAAAAACTGAAGAGCTTGAGAAGGTATCCGATCAATTAAAGGAAGCTCTCCAATTGAGTGCATTGGGGCACTGGGAGTTTGATATTGCCAATAACAAAATCCTGTGGTCCCCTGAAGTTTATGAAATATTTGAACTGGAACAGGGGGCATTTAGCTCAACTTATGAAGGTTTTGAAATGCTGGTGCATGAAGAAGATAGAGAATTTTTAAAGCAAGCTTACCAAAATTCAATTACAAACCAAATCCCATATAACATTGTTCACAGGTATATTACGCCCAAAGGTTCATTGAAGTTTTTAAGGGAAAGAGGAAGGCATATTTACGATTCGGAGGGTTTAGTTGTA
>JBAZCD010000408.1:0-3339 GCA_041671205.1 Pedobacter sp. | reverse complement strand
GATCCAGTTCTGTTGGGTGCCCTGAAGATTCATGGATTGTTAACCAAAGGTGTGAAGGATCGAGAACAAGATCATATTTTCCTGCTTCAACCGACTTGGCTGTGATTTTTTGTCCCACCTGCTCTGCTGCAGATTTAGCATCTTCCAGCATATCATAGCGGCCTTTGTACAGGGTCGTAATCCCTTTGATTTTATGTTCCGGACCAGCCTGAAGGTATTCATAGCCCATTCCCATTGGTGCACTTAAGGCATTTCGGGTTTCGAATTTGCCTGATTTCGCATCAATCTTGGTCAGGAAGAACGTTGGCCAGATGCGGTGCACATCCTGATCGATATAGGAACCATCAGTTGAGGCAAAATATTTTTGCTCGTTTACTAAAAAGAGGATTGAATTGGCATAATTCGCTCCGCCTTTCAAAGCGGCATCGTTCACTGAAAGTAAAAGATCCACTTTTTCCTTCATCGGGACTTCAAAGGCGTTCTTTTCTATCGGTGCTTTCCAGCTTACCTCTCCATAACCCTTTTGAGGGGCCAACTGAACAGGTTCTGTTAGCAAGCGTGAGTTTTCTTTGGCAATTGCAACAGCAAGTTCTGCTGCTTTGGCAATGCTGTCGGTATCCATCTTATCGGTTGCGGCAAAACCCCAGCTGCCATTGGCAATTACCCTGACACCCATGCCATAGCTTTCGGTGTTGACAATGTTCTGTACTTTGTCTTCGCGGGTTACTACGAACTGGTTTAAATATCGCCCAATGCGGACATCGGTATAGGTTGCACCGCGTGATTTGGCGGCATTCAGTGCGATATCGGCCATCCGTTTCTTCAATGCCGGATCGATCCGGTCCAATGCGGCATCCAGAGGCACATCCTTGCCCCATACCGGAATTGAGGGCATCATGGCTGCAGCAGCACCCATGCCCGAAAGGTAAACAAAATCTCTTCTTTTCATCTAATTGGTTAGTTTAGGAATGCCGCAATGATAGGTGTTTCATTATCAAGGCGGTTCAGATTAAATATTGAGTAGTTGTTGAGTATTAGCCCGAATCATCAGGTACTAAATTCCTCATCCTGTAATTCGAAATTCGAAATTGATAAATCCGTAATTGACAATTCAAATTTTCCTCCCCGTATTAATCACATTTACCCCTTTAAACAAAGTTGTAGAACAGCCATGCGATACCGCACTCACCTGACTTGGTTGGCCTTTCCCGTCGAAAAAGGATCCGCCGGTGCGATAATCTTTTTCGTCGCAAATGGCTGAGCAGGCATTCCAGAATTCCTGGGTATTGGCCTGGTAGGCTACGTCCTTTAATAATCCGGCGATCTTTCCTTCTTTGATCTCAAAGCAAAGCTGCCCGCTGAACTGGAAGTTATATCGCTGCTGATCAATTGAATAGGAGTTACGGCCGAAAATGTAAATTCCTTTCTCCACGTTTTTGATCATATCCGCCGGACTGAGAGCTTCTTTTCCAGGTTTCAGAGAGACATTTGGCATGCGCTGGAATTGTACGCTGCTCCAGCTGTCGGCATAGCAGCAGCCCTGTGATTCGGGCAGGCCTAAAATATGCGCCTGATCACGGATAGTCTGGTAGTTAACCAGAATGCCATCCTTAATGATATCCCAATTCTTGCATTTTACACCCTCATCATCGTAGCCAACTGCCGCCAGAGATCCTTTTTGGGTTTTGTCGGCTTCGAAATTGACGATCTTGCTTCCAAAATTGAATTTCTTGCTCTCCCATTTATCCAGTGTGAGGAAACTTGTTCCTGCATAGTTGGCTTCGTAGCCCAATACCCGGTCGAGCTCTGAAGGATGACCTACTGATTCGTGTATGGTCAGAAACAAATTGGTGGGATCGATCACCAGATCATATTTTCCGGCTTCTACAGGTTTGGATCTTAGCTTTTCATCCACATGCCGGGTTGCGGTTGTCACATCCTCGAGCATATTGTATCGATTTTTGTAAATGGTAAATAATCCATCAATCTCTTCTTCTTTCTTCGGGATGAGGTATTCATAACCCATACCCATTGGAGAACTGAGCGAATTTCGGGTTTCAAATTTTCCTGATTTGGGATCTATTTTAGTCACTGTGAAGGTTGGCCAGAGCCGGTGAACATCCTGATCGATATAGGAACCCTCTGTGGAAGCAAAGTACTTTTGCTCATTTACAAGGAATAAAGATGAATTGATGTAATTGGCACCACCTTTCATGGCTGCATCATTCACTGCCAACAGAAGTTCAGTTTTTTCTTTGATCGGGATCTCAAAGGCATTCTTTTCAATTGGAGTTTTCCAGCTGACTTCTCCATAGCCTCTTTGGGGGGCAAGTTTTACCGGCTCGGTCAGCAGCTTTGAATTCACTTTGGCGATCTGAACTGCCGTTGCAGCAGCACGGGCAATATTATCTTCAGTTAACTGATCAATCGATGCAAAACCCCAGCTTCCATTTGCAATAACACGGATACCCATACCATAGGATTCGGTATTGCTGATGTTTTCAACCCGGTTTTCGCGGGTGGTCAGAAACTGGTTCAGGTATCTTCCGATCCTGACATCTGCATAAGTTGCTCCTTTTGAACGCGCAGCATTCAATGCCACATCAGCAAGCCGCTTTTTCAGGGCTGTATCAACAGGGATCAATGCTTCTTCCATGGCAATATCCCGGCCAATGACCGGTACCGATTGCAGCATGGATGCACCAACTCCAATCCCTGAAATATATAGAAAATCTCTTCTTCTCATAACGATAATTTATTAATTGAAAATTAAATATTGTTATGATTTTAGACTGCGTCAGAAAGGGAAGAGAATGTAAAGTCCCGGATCTTCATTGGCGGAACGATCATGTTACCATTTCGTTCAGCTTTACCAAGAGCCTCCACATTATTCAGCATAATGATCGGACTTTCATTGAATCTGAAGTTTTTGATCGGGAACATAATTTTTCCATTTTCGATATAGAAAGTACCGTCGCGGGTCAGTCCGGTCAAAAGTAATGTTTGAGGATCTACACTTCGGATATACCAGAAACGGGTTACGAGAATTCCTTTCTCAGTACCTTTAATCAGGTCTTCCAATGACGCAGAACCACCTTCCATAATAATTCTACCTGCACCCGGGATTGGCTTAACGCCCTTTTTCTGAGCCCAGAAACGCGAATAACTCAGGTTTTTGACAATACCTTTTTCTACCCAGGAGGTTCTTTCTACGGGCAGTCCATCTCCGTTCCATGTTGCTGACGGAAGGTCCGGATTATAGGGATCAGAATAAATATTGACCTGCTCATTGAACAGCTGCTCACCCAGGCGGGTTCCGCCCCCTTTTTTGCTCATAAA
>JBAZCD010000407.1:0-3349 GCA_041671205.1 Pedobacter sp. | reverse complement strand
CATGGACGGTAGTCAGGCATATGTATCCTGAAGCAAATATTCCGGTGCTTCAGCTGAGTATCGATTATTCCAAAAGTCCGCAATACCATTATGACCTGGCAAAAGACCTGTATTCTTTGCGTAAAAAGGGAGTGCTGATTATGGGTAGCGGTAATATGGTTCATAATTTAAGGATGGTGGCATGGGATCGTTTGAATGAACCGGAATTCGGCTTCGACTGGGCTTATGAACTCAATGATAAATTTAAGCAACTCATCGCCGATGGCAACCATCAGGCATTGATCAATTACAACTCCATCAGTCGGGATATCTCAAAAGCTATCCCCACATCCGAACATTACCTGCCGCTGTTGTACAATTTAGGCCTTCAGGCTAAGAATGAAGAGATTTCATTTTTTAATGATAAGGCGGTAGGGGGCTCATTGACAATGACTTCGGTAAGGATTGGCTAAACCGGTGTTTATTTCTCCAAACGACATCTTTTTGCTGGCGCACACGTGTCGCTTGTGCTTATCTATTCTAACAATACCTTTCAACCCTGTGCAACCGCATAAACATTAATTTGATCCAGATTTACATTGATAATTGTATTTCCATTCTTTAATTTTTCTGATTCAATATCTCTTTTCAGATCAGCCAGCTCAGGGCTAAGTAGTTTTAATCCCGACAGGTCAGGGCCGCCGGCAGAAATCTCAAATTTAAGCTGATTGTTCTTGATTTTTGAGTTAATGCCGGCTAGTATCGGAACACCGGGAATGTCTTTGAGCTCAGCATGAGGCTGGCCTTCCATCAATGTGTTCATAAAATGAATCACAGGCTTATTCTTATGCATTCTGATTCTTGCAACCCAGCCACTATCGCCCGCAATCTGTTTTATCATAGGGTTAAATTTACCTGTCCGGATCAGGTCTTTCAGCGGATTGGCTTTGCTGGCCGAATTGGTAATCATCAGATTTTTATACTTCGACCTGAGCAATTTTTCTGAAAGAGGTGTGGTTCTTTTAAAACCTTTTTCGTCATGAGTTCCGAAAGGCAGAGCAAGCCAGACCGCCCCGCCTTTAGATAAATAGGAGCTGATTGCGTTGAACTGCTTGTCTGAAATGCAGCCGGAGCCGTCAATAATCACAGGAGATTTTTCTTTGTTTATCGCTTCTTCATCAGCCAGTTCTTCATATCTTAGAAAGCGATAGCCAATATTGGCATGCACCAGACTTTCAGACCATGATCTGGCCTTAGTCCAGTGTTCAACACCGTTTTCATCCTTAAATCCATTATCCTTACAAAGCTTATTATTCACCAGTCTGAGCTCCACAATATCATTTCCATCCCTGATATCAAGATCGCTATGCTGTACTTCCCACTTATTGGTTGCGCTGATTACATCCTCCTGTTGTTTGGCATCAGAAGGGTCTTCCTCCAGTCTTTGATTCAAGGTGCTGCTCCAGTTCGCAACACCCCAATAGCGGCTCAGTGTCCAGCCAAAATACCCACCAATTTCATATATTGTATAGCTTAAAGCCATTGCTACAGCATTTCCGCGCCATTGGGCTATATCTTTCTGATTCATAGCCTCGGCATCCATGTGTACCCAGTTTATTCCTTTGATGTTGGTGCCCACATTCTCAAGCATAAAGAAATCAAGATGCGGGGCCATCTTTTCAAGATCCAGTGAAATGGCATTCAGGCTTACCGGACCTGTACTGGAGCAGCAGGACATTAAAGGCTTATCACCAAGTATGCTTTTAACCATTTTTACATGATCAACAATGCCATCAGTCTTCATGCGTATCCAGTCCCTGAAAACCGGGTTTTGATAATTACCCCATTGCAGCATCGGCTTACTCGTATCTCCAAAGAAATTCGTGTCAGTAAATGAAGGAATATCATGACCGTAATCTTTCTTAAACCTTTCTCTGCAATACTTACATCCGCAGGTGGTCAGGCCGGCATAATCACACATATCGTCGACCTGCATGCCATCTAAAGGGACTTCTTTCAAAAGCCGCTGCAAATATTTGGCATGCATATCCAGAAAACCGGGATTATTATGGCAGAATGCTTCCATCTGGTATTGACGTGCGTAGCCTCTGCTGCCATCCCGCAAATCGATTTCACATATATCATTGAAAAAATGCCCGGAGTATTGTGCATGATCTAAAGCCACTTCATCATGAAATAATAAGGCATGATGCCGCTGTCCCTTATGAAGCTTTGCGAACTCTGCCTTATCACGAGGGCGTTCGGTGTGATTGCATGAATAATGATCCATTAATTTGATATCATATTTATGCAGTTCGTTGGCAACACCAGCCATGTAACCATGAAGATGGCCAAAGTAATTCGCAAAGTCGAAACGTATATGCCAGCCAAAAATGATTGCAGTATCGATCTTTGCTTCTGCAAATGCAGCGGCCCGCCGTTTTATTTCATCTTTAATTGACTTTTGGGACCATTGAACTTCATTAAGCCCTACCCACCAGCTTGCCGTACGATGCGGGATGAAAGGCAAAGATGGCCCGGATTGAGTATATGCGGGGATTACTGCCGGAACGATTGACTTTTGAACAGGATTAGCCTGAACCCCGGTAAACGTATTTACAAGTCCGAGGCCAAGACCGCTTAAAGAAACTTTCTTAATAAATTCGCGGCGTTCTTTGCTTTCTTTCATGTGATATGTCTTTTATATTGGTATGACTTGCTGAATTATCTCAGGTTATTGCCCAAATATCGATTAAGCCTGTGTATCTTGTCTGCTGGTTTTCGTTCCTACGAGTACCGTTAACGTACCCGAATATACTATTTTGATATAATAATTTCAAAATGATGAAAAAATATTCGATAGAAAGATCGCCTGATCCATTGACATTGTTCTTGCACTGTTAAAGAGGTTAACCTTAATCTAATCTTTTGAAAGCTTTCATTTTAACCTGAAATCCCTTAAAATAAAACCTTCCGAATTAGTATTATTGTAATGTAATCCTCAGGCCAATCCGGCTGTCATCCTGAAAAAAATATTTTTCAGACTAAGGGAAATACACTTACAGAGGGACATACTAATACAGGATTATATGGCAAAAAACAAGTACTTTTTCCCTTTTATTATGGTTACCTCATTGTTCTTTATGTGGGGATTTGTTCATAACCTGGATCCAATACTGATTCCGCATTTAAAGAAATCATTTAGCCTGAATATATTACAGTCATCATTAGTGGATTCTGCTGTTTTTATTGCCTATCTGCTGGTGGCCATTCCAGCAGGGATTCTGATGAAAAAGTATGGTTATAAGACCGGAATTCTATCCGGATTGGTCTTATTTGCGATCGATTCTTTTTTGTTTATTCCGGCAGC
>JBAZCD010000406.1:0-3353 GCA_041671205.1 Pedobacter sp. | reverse complement strand
CAGCAATCATTCTTCATAAATGAAATCTGTAATTATAATATGACCGTAGAATTATTCATCCCATGCTTTATTGATCAGCTTTATCCTCAAACAGCATTTAACACGGTTAAAATTCTTGAAAAGGCGGGCTGCAAGGTGATTTATAATTCGGAGCAAACCTGCTGCGGGCAGCCGGCCTACAATGCCGGATTCTGGGAAGAGGCTAAAGTTGTGGGTGCAAAATTCCTGAATGATTTTTCTGAATCCAATTATATCGTGTCTCCTTCGGCTTCCTGTACCGGTATGGTAAAAAATGCATATAATGACCTTTTTACCAATACAGCAGTCCATAATAAATGCCGTTCATTACAAAATAATATTCATGAACTTTCCGGATTTCTTGTTAATATTCTGAAAAAGGATTATTTCGGAGCAGAGCTTGAAGGAAGGGCAGTTTATCATGATTCATGTTCAGGACTCAGAGAATGCCATATTAAAGCAGAACCCAGACAGTTATTGACTAAGGTTCACGGACTGGATCTGGTTGAAATGAAAGATACAGATGTTTGCTGTGGTTTTGGAGGAACATTCGCCGTTAAATTCGACTCGATTTCCAGTGCAATGGCCGAACAGAAAATCAATAATGCACTTGAAATGGAAGCTGATTATATTATTTCTACCGATGCTTCATGTCTGATCAATCTTCAGGCTTATATCGATATGCATAATTTAAAACTTAAGACCATGCATATCGCCGATGTACTTGCAAGCGGCTGGGGAAATGTATAGGCTGTTTTCCTGGATATCAGTTTGGCAATCAGCCAATTAAAAATGCGAGTCCGTTAGTTACCGGATCACAGAGATCTTTAACCTTCTTCTCTCTGAATAATTTTTCGATCAGATCACGTGCAACTTTGTATTCATCATGAATAGGGCATGGGTGCGATGCCGAACATTTACTTAAACCCAGGCCACAACTCTTAAATACCTGATCGCCCTCAATGGATTCCACGATACTGCTAATGGGCTGATTCCTTTGTGTTTCACTGATATAAAACCCTCCGGATGGCCCTTTGGTACTATTTATTAAACCCTGTCGGACCAATGTTTGCAGTATTTTTCCTACAGTATGTTCACTTGCATGTATGTGTTTTGCAATTTCTTTCATACCGGCTTTATCATGCTGTTCGCCCTTTGATGCCAGGTAAATTACGGCCTTAATTGCTGTCTTACAGGTATAACTTAACATATTTTAGCGGTCTAAATATTCCCGGCCTTCCGGCGAGATCTGTTCCGGACTCCATGCCGGTTCAAATACCAGATTGATACTTACATTATAGTCTTTAAATGCATTGCTTACAGATTGATGAACATCAGTGGTAATACTTTCCCCCATCGGACAAAATTGTGTAGTCAGAGTCATTGTAACAATTACTGACTTATTCTCTTCATTAAAATCTATCCGGTAGATCAGTCCGAGATCCACTACATTCAATCCAATCTCCGGATCAAATACATCGTAAAGCCCGGCAAGGGCTGCGCTGCAGTAAAGATTGTTATTGCTTAATACCTCCATTATTTCTTTGCTTGATGAAATACCGTTTTTGCTACATTAATTACATAAACTATGGCCGATGCCAATAATGATGCTGCACCGCTTTTTAAAAGCAGATCGTTTAAAAGCAGAATACCTGCAAGAAACAGAATAAAACCGGTAAGGTAAAGCAAGGCCATCATTTTGAAGAGGCTTTTGCTGAACAATTCTTTAGGAGCAGGGGTTTTTCCTATGGCTCTTGTTTGATAAACTTTATTCCATACGATGAAAGGTAATGTCTTAAAGGTCATACCCATAATTAGGGCAGTTATCCAGCCAAAAAAAATGCAAAATCCATACAATAAAACCAGGTTTGATCCTGAATCTTCAGTCATGAAGTAAATTACTGCCAGCAAACTTAGAATAGGTAAGAGGAGCAGAGCAACCGATAATAATGAAATCTGCATTTCTTCATCAACATGCTTCCTGATACGCACTTTATATGCCCTGTAGCAGTAATTTGCGAACAATATTAGTGCAATGAGTACCAATAAAAAGGGACTATAATATAATTTTGAATAGGTATCAGAGGTTCTTAAAATTATAAAACCAAGCAAGGAGACATTGATCAGGCTAAAGATCCACCATAAGGTTTTTGGGCTCGAGTATTTAGAAATCAAAAACATCGGGATCAGTCGTGAAGCAACCCCGATGATCAATAATAAAAACCATCCTGCAAGACCCATATGTGCATGAAGTGACAAGTACTCAATAGAATTTCCAGGTAACCAGGGACGGCTGAAATTAAATACCAGCAGGAGTCCAAAGAAGGTAGTTATGAATAACCAAAGTGTAGCTGCTGCAATAAAACAGGCATGTACACTGTATTTTTTGCTTTCACCAATACTGGTAATGACATTCAAAAAATAGCATATCACGGATGTATTGACCAATATTGCGCCGCTCTGAAGGATCAGTCCTGTATTAAACAGGTAAAATCCGGTCACCAGAAGTGGTATTCCTAATGCGGCGAAAATAAATGATAATAATGCGAGTAAATAACTATCCAGTTTTCCTTCAATCAACACAGGAAGCAGCTGATGGCTGGCTCCAAGAATGATCATGGTACCCCAGCCTAAAGCCATAAGATGGGTAATAGCTAAAGTTTGCGGGTGAAAATAATGCTGGTGGATAACATTGGTGTTGAGCAGGAGCAGGGTACAGGATATTAAAAAGGATAATGCCGCGAAAATATAGAATGGGAGCACAACCTTGTAGGATGTGGTTTGCTGTAACCCGGAATCCGAACCTGCTGCGAACATATTATTTCTTAAATATCAATAAATATACTTCAGATTCACTGATCTCATTGATACGGTACTCAAAGTTTCTGTCTTTCAGTTCGCTCAGAAGAAAAACAGGTATGCGTTTATGATGAACATATAATGCTTTGCCCGAATCCAGTTTTTCCAGTTCCTCCAGAATGGCCATCATTGGACCGGGCATTTCCAGATGACGAACGTCAATATCTACCAGTTTATTTTCATATTGCTTTAAAAGCAAACTCCAGTCATTATTTGCTCCTTCAGGGGTATCCAGCTGCTTGTTTCCAGTCGGATTATTCCTGTAGAAATAGGTTTCAATCAGGTTCTTTTCAATCAGATCGACATAGGATTCAAAACCTTGTTTTTCCAATAATTTGATCAGGGGAGTAGGCTCGAATGTATTGATGATCTTTAAAATCTGCCCATCCTTCAGCTCTTTGATGTATTTCTGAATTAGTTTTAGCGGGTCATTGCCTTCAGCAAGCATCGCCCTGACATCTAAAGGAATAATATGG
>JBAZCD010000405.1:0-3364 GCA_041671205.1 Pedobacter sp. | reverse complement strand
GGGGAGTGGGCTCGAATGTATTGATGATCTTTAAAATCTGCCCATCCTTCAGCTCTTTGATGTATTTCTGAATTAGTTTTAGCGGGTCATTGCCTTCAGCAAGCATCGCCCTGACATCTAAAGGAATAATATGGGCAGTTTCAATGTCCCTGACAAATTCTTTCAGAGATTTTCGCTGTACAACGTCCTCTTCCTGAATTGAATTGTCTGAAACAAAACCTAAAGGTCTCAATATTTCAAAGAAATCCTCTGGTTTGCATCCGCCGATCTTTGAGGCCATAGATATGCTGGTTCTGCCTGCCATCAGTTTTCGCAGAACAGGGTTACGCAATTTTTTAAAATCGGGACTTAAGGTAATTATCGATTCCAATGCATCCGGATGAAACTTGATTAAGTCGGCGATTTTAGTTTGAGAATTTATTAGCATATAAGTATTGTATTTTGTAATAATATAATCTGAGAGATGGGCTATGAGCAATGAGGTATCAGGCTTCAGTCAGAGACCAAAATAGTTTATCTTGCTTAGTATCCCAAATCTCATATCTCACTTCTCATTTCACACCTTCTCCATTTCCAATGCTTTTGGAAACAGAATATTGTTTTCCAAATGGATATGAAGATGCAGATCATCTTCAAACTCCATGATCATTTTGTACAATAATTTATAGCTGGCACAGGCATCGGAAGGTATGACATATTCCTTGCTCAGATCACGAATTTTATCCAGCGCTCTTCCCACAAGGTCATGGTCTTTCTCCAGTTCCTCAATTAAACCGGCAAGGTCTTTTCCCTGTTTAACCAAAGGGAGGCTGCCCTTTCTGGCCTCAACGATCTTTTTTATGTAAGGAAACAATACTTTTTCTTCCTGTTCCAGATGTTCTGTAAGTTCTTCACTAATCTCTTCTACTAATCTTTGTATTGGCAAGAGTTCAGGATGCTGGTCACCGTGGACCTGTGCAACCTTTAAAGCATAGGTCTCCAATTCAGGCAGATATTTTCTGACATAACTGTGATGGGTGTTGACAATATAATCTGCCAGGAAATCTATACTCCAGTCGTTATAGGAGATGTTACTTGCTTTATTTTCAGTTTCTATCTGCCTTAATTCCGTTTGAACTTTTGTGGCATCAATATTTTTTTCGGCACATACCTCAGCTATCGTTTTTTCACCTCCGCAGCAAAAATCAATTCCGTACTTTTTAAAAACTTCTGCTTTGCGCAGGTCCTTAACAGCGATCTCGCCAATTGTTTCCTGCCCATCTTCCCGTTTTGTGACTTTCACATCCCACCACTCCGGCCCTTGTTCAAGATATTCCCAGGTAAAAATATCTCCCCGTTCGCCAAGAAGCTGATAATAAACCGGTTTAGGATCATGATCATTATGAATGGTCAGGCTTTCTCCGCCCCTAAGATTGTCAAATACCCTGAATATGGTTGGGTGTTTTAGCTTAGGTTCAATCAGGGTAACATTGATAAAGTTGTTTTCAAGAATTTCCATATGGTGTTGAATTAGTTTATGAGTCAAATGTAAAATAATAAAAGTATTAAAGTACTTTTATACTTATAAAATTACATTTCTATGGGAATCTGCTTTATAGGCATTAGAAATCCCCAAAATATTGTACTTTTGTACCTGAATTGAAGATCACTTTGTAAGTGATTGTTTTTTTACCCTTTATATAACTTTTAAATCATTTTGTAGATGATCAAGATTACCCTTCCTGATGGTTCTGTTCGGGCTTATGAACAGGGAACCACAGCGTACCAAATCGCACTTTCAATTTCTGAAGGATTAGCCAGAAATGTTTTAGCAGCAGAGGTTAACGGACAAATATGGGATTCCAGCCGGCCGATAGACACAGATGCAGCAGTAAAATTACTTACCTGGAATGATCAGGATGGAAAAGCTACCTTCTGGCATTCATCAGCACACTTAATGGCTGAGGCTCTCGAGGCTTTATATCCGGGTACAAAATTCGGTATCGGCCCTGCAATTGAAACTGGCTTTTATTATGATGTTGACTTTGGTGACCGCGAATTCTCTTCTGATGACTTTAAGCAGATTGAAGATAAAATCCTCGAGCTTGCCAGACAAAAATCTGATTTCTCAAGACAAGCAGTCTCCAAAGCTGATGCCATTAAATATTTTACAGAAAAGGATGATGAATATAAGCTCGATCTGATCAAAGATCTTAGTGATGGTTCGATTACTTTTTATACCCAGGGAAATTTTACCGATCTGTGCCGCGGACCACACATTCCGAATACAGGATTCATTAAAGCGGTAAAGCTAATGAATGTGGCCGGAGCATACTGGAGAGGGGATGAGAGCAGAAAGCAATTGACCCGTATCTACGGAGTAACCTATCCTAAGCAAAGCGAACTGACTGATTATCTTCATATGATTGAAGAGGCAAAAAAGCGTGATCATCGTAAACTGGGCAAGGAACTGGAGCTTTTTGCTTTTTCTGACAAAGTAGGAATGGGCCTGCCATTATGGTTGCCCAAAGGCACTGCACTGAGAGAAAAGCTTGTTAATTTTCTTCAGAGAGCACAGGTTAAATCCGGCTATGAGCAGGTAATCACCCCGCATATCGGTCATAAAAATTTGTATATCACCTCTGGTCATTATGACAAATATGGCGCAGATTCATTTCAGCCAATAAAAACACCGCAAGAGGGGGAAGAGTTTTTCTTAAAACCAATGAACTGCCCTCATCATTGCGAAATATATAAGACTAAACCACGCTCATATAAAGATCTGCCGGTAAGGTATGCAGAGTTTGGTACCGTTTACCGCTATGAGCAGAGTGGTGAATTGCATGGTTTGACCCGTGTTCGTGGCTTTACCCAGGATGATGCACACTTATTCTGCCGTCCTGATCAGGTAAAGGAAGAATTTAAAAAAGTAATTGATCTGGTACTTTACGTATTTAAAGCTCTTGGTTTTAATGACTATACTGCACAGATTTCACTAAGAGATCCTGAAAATAAAGCTAAATATATCGGTAGTGATGAGAATTGGCAGCTTGCCGAGTCGGCCATTATTGAAGCTGCAGATGAGAAAGGATTACAGACAGTGGTTGAACTAGGTGAAGCTGCATTTTACGGGCCGAAACTTGATTTTATGGTAAAGGATGCACTGGGAAGAAAGTGGCAGCTTGGGACCATTCAGGTAGACTATAATTTACCTGAACGCTTTGAACTGGAATATACTGGAAGTGATAACCAAAAACACCGTCCTGTAATGATACACAGGGCTCCATTTGGTTCATTAGAACGCTTTGTAGCTGTCCTGATTGAGCATTGTGCCGGAGAATTTCCCTTATGGTTAACTCCAGAACAATTTATTGTTTTGCCTATC
>JBAZCD010000404.1:0-3373 GCA_041671205.1 Pedobacter sp. | reverse complement strand
AGATACGCGGATTCAGGATCGAACCCGGTGAAATAGAAAATGTCATTCTTGAGTTTGTAGGAATCAAACAATGCCTGGTTCATGCAAAAGAGATTAACTCTGAAAAAAAACTGATCGCCTATATTGTTGATTCGGAAGGGAATTATAATAAAGAAAAATTACAGGAATACCTCAGATCAAAATTACCGGAGTATATGGTTCCTGGTCTTTTTATTGACATTTCTGAACTGCCTCTGAGCAGCAATGGAAAGGTTAACCGCAAAGCACTGCCCCTACCCGGGACAGAGCGCCCGGATCTTCAGGTACTCTATAAGGCTCCTTTTACAGAAACTGAAAAATTACTCGCAAAGCTATGGACTTCTGTTCTGGGTTTGGATAAGGTTGGAGTAAATGATAATTTCTTTGAACTGGGAGGAAATTCACTCCTCGCACTTCGTTTTGTGGCAATTTTGAAGCAACAGCAGCAACTCAACCTTCCGGTCACAAAACTTTATCAGGATCCGTATATCAGTAAAATCGCCTTATTCCTTGGTGGCAAAACAAGTTCTGAAAGGCCCAAAACTAATAAAAATCGTCCCTCCGGTACTGATATAGCAGTAATAGGAATGTCAGGCCGTTTTCCTGGAGCTTCCAATATTGAAGAACTGTGGAATGTTCTGCATTCGGGAAAGGAAACAACCAGCTTTTTTAGCGATAAAGAACTCGACCCGGCAATCCCTGCTGAGTTAAGCAAAAACCCCAATTATGTTAAGGCTCGCGGGGTACTGAAACAAGCTGAGAATTTTGATTCCCATTTCTTCGGCATGAACAGCCGGATGGCAGAACTAATGGATCCGCAGCAGCGGATATTTCTTGAAATTGCCTGGGAAGTACTGGAAAGTACAGGATATCTCCCTGAAAGATATGATGGAAAAGTGGGTGTTTTCGCCGGAAGCGGAACCAATACTTATTATCTGAACAATGTGCATACCCGGCCTGATCTGATCGCAGCTGCCGGCGCATTTCAGGTTTCCACGCTGAATGAAAAAGATTATATCGCTATGCGAACAGCTTTTGAGCTGGATCTTAAAGGCCCGGCAGTCAGTGTTTATTCTGCCTGCTCAACTTCATTGCTTGCCATTGTTCAGGCGGTTGAAAGCCTGAGAAAAGGACAATGCGATGTGGCTCTTGCCGGAGGGAGTTCTGTTACTGCCCCTATTCTCAGCGGGCATTTATATGAGGAAGGTGCAATCCTAAGCAAAGACGGACATTGCCGGCCATTCGATGCAGATGCCAGTGGGACTGTTTTCAGTGATGGCGCAGGTATGGTTCTGTTAAAGAACCGTGCAGATGCCGAACGCGATGGAGATACGATCTATGCGATCATTAAAGGCATCGGACTGAATAACGACGGCGCCATGAAAGCCAGTTTTACAGCTCCAAATGCCGGAGGACAGGCCGATACCATCAGCATGGCGATTGCTGATGCCGGTATTGATCCTTCTACCATTAGCTATGTTGAAACCCATGGTACTGCAACCCCCCTTGGTGATCCGATTGAGATAGAAGGACTAAAAATGGCTTTCGGTTCTCAAGAGGAAAAGCAATTCTGCGCCATTGGATCGATAAAAAGCAATATGGGACACCTCACCCAGGCAGCAGGGGTGGCCGGTTTCATCAAAACCACACTGGCTCTGCATAACAAACAAATCCCTCCCTCCCTTTTCTTCGAACAAGCAAACCCGGATATTGATTTTGAAAACAGTCCCTTTTATGTCAATGCAAAACTCAGAAACTGGGAGAGTAAGCAAAAAAGAAGAGCAGGAGTTAGTTCTTTCGGCGTTGGGGGCACTAATGTCCATGTCATCCTTGAAGAGGCAGAACAAACAGAACAAAAAACTGAAACTTCTTCCAAACCACAGCTGATCAGCTGGTCGGCAAATTCTGAAGAAAGTTTGAACCAATATGGTTCAAAGCTCCTCGATTACCTGAAGGGAAATCCGGAAACTGTGCTCTCCGATATTGCCCGGACACTGCAGTCCACCCGGCGTGATTTTGCACAAAGAAGATTTATTATTGCCGGTAACACAGCTGATCTGACTCAAAAACTAAGCGAAGACCTTAACAAGGTATCCGACACCAAAATCTTAAAGGAAAGTGCAGCAGAACTTGCATTTATATTCCCCGGACAGGGTTCACAATATCTGAAAATGGGTGCAGGCCTTTACAAACAGGAGAAGATTTTCAGTGAAGCGGTGGATGAATGTGCAAGACTGCTGCTGCCCTGGCTGAAGGAGGATATCAGAAACATTCTCTATGCTGAAACTGTTGAGAATGAGAAAATCCATAATACACGATACACTCAACCGGCCCTATTTGTCACTGAATATGCCATGGCAAAGCTCTGGATGAGCTGGGGAATACGGCCGGCAGCCTTGTGCGGTCATAGTATCGGTGAATTTGCAGCAGCTCATCTGGCTGGAATATTTAGTCTGGAAGATGCACTTAAACTCGTTTCAGAACGCGCTCGCCTTACCGGCGAATTAGAAGGTGGAAGTATGCTCGCCGTTAAAGCCCTTCCCGTAGAAATTGAAAAACAATTATCAGGAGACTTATCCATTGCCGCTTATAACAGTCCTGATTTGAATGTGGTTTCAGGCCCTTCTGATCAGATTCAGGAATTTTCAGTAGCACTGCAGTCACAAGGTATTCCAAACCGCCTGATTAAAACCAGTCATGCCTTTCATTCATCAATGATGGACGGAATGAAGGAAAATTACAGCAGGGTGGTTCACTCTGTTTCCCTCAACCCTCCGCGAATACCATTGGTTTCTTCGGTTACCGGCAAATGGATGAGTGAGGCTGAAGCCTGCAGCATTAGCTATTGGATTGATCAGATACGTTTGCCGGTGCGGTTTGCCAATGCAATCAGCACGCTATGGGAAGAACCAACACGCTTATTGCTGGAAGTCGGACCAGGCAATGCAGCCACTACATTCGCAAAACAGCAGTCGGGGGGAACTACACTTAACGCAATTGCCGGCTTTGAAGATAAGGGAGATTCTGAATACGCTGCAGTACTTCGATCGCTTGGTAAACTCTGGCAAAATGGGATTATTCCTGAATGGGGAAAATTATATGAGGGCGATCGAAAAATTATTAACCTGCCAAACTATGCATTTGACCGCAAGCGATGCTGGGTTGAACCGGGGCAAACCTATTATTCAACTGTTCCAGCCAACACCGTGCAGGAAAATCAGGAGAACACTCAACCCGAAAATACGAATCTAAGCAGGAAAGAAATTCTGATCCAAAAAATAAGCCGGATCCTGGAAAATGCATCAGGCATAGAAATGAAAGACGTTGATCCGAATCTTAACTTTATAGAAATCGG
>JBAZCD010000403.1:357-3380 GCA_041671205.1 Pedobacter sp. | reverse complement strand
GGCAGGGAGGAAGCGCCATATTCTCTATTTCTGCAACATTCCAGGCAGAAACGATCAGGCGCCTTGAATCCGGATTTGAGCGGATCTGATTAATCACCTGTGTGATCTGATCAATATGCCCCCCATCAGGTTTTGGCCATGATCGCCACTGAGATCCGTATACCGGTCCGAGTTCGCCATGCTCATCTGCCCATTCATCCCATATACTTACTCCGTTGTCTTTCAGGTACTTAATGTTGGTCTCACCTTTCAAAAACCAGATCAGTTCATGAATAATAGATCTCAGATGCAATTTTTTTGTAGTAACCAACGGAAATCCATCCTGCAGGTTGAAACGCATCTGGTAGCCGAATACGCTGATCGTTCCGGTCCCGGTACGATCATGCTTTTGAGTTCCGTTTTGCAGAACATGCTGCATCAGCTCGTGATATTGTTTCATTGTTATGGGTTAACAGTTATGTGTTATGAGTTATGTGTTGTCAATGTCTAAAACTTATTACTTTTAACCTGTAACTTATAACTCATGCTGCAAATAAAATAAATGTATTTTTGGCATCCTAAAATTGTTCATAAATATACCAGTATGTTCACAATATGATCCTGTTTCCGAATGCCAAGATCAATATAGGATTAAATATTATCAGCAAACGTCCTGATGGATATCATAATCTGGAAACTATTCTTTATCCGCTTGCCATCAGGGATGCGCTGGAGGTGGTGGAGGCGGATGAACTGTTATTCAGCTCATCGGGCTTAAACATTCCCGGAAAGCCGGAAGAAAACCTTTGTTTGAAAGCCTATAGACTGCTTACACAGGATTTTAAGCTGCCTGCAGTCCATATTCATTTACATAAACACATTCCCATTGGCGCCGGATTAGGCGGGGGATCGGCTGATGCTGCTTTTTTCATTAAACTCATGAATGAAAAATTCAGTCTGGGCATGGGAAATCCTCAAATGGAAGATTATGCATCTAAAATAGGTTCTGACTGTGCTTTTTTTATACAGAATAAGCCGGTATATGCCATTGAAAAAGGGGATCAATTGAGTCCTGCAGAACTCGATCTGTGTAATTATTTTATCGTACTGGTCATGCCGGAGGTTCAGGTTTCTACAGCAGAAGCCTATCGGGGTGTTAAAGTATCACAGGTTTCTGAACCCTTAACAGATCTGATCAAACTTCCTTTGAGCGAATGGAAATCGCAAATTAAAAACGATTTCGAACCCTCAGTCTTTTCGAAATTTCCAATAATTTCTGAGATCAGAACTGCTTTGTACGATGCAGGGGCTCTCTATGCTTCGATGAGCGGCAGCGGCTCCTCTGTTTATGGGATATTCAATGGAAAATTGAAATTACCGCTCTTAGAGAAGGGAAACAGGGTATTCTATGGAGTTTAGTTGACAGCTGGCAATCAAGGATGATCTTTAATTGCCAGCTGTCAACTGAATAATCAATTATTTTATAAGTTTTCTCTTCAGAAAGCCGGCTGTAACTTCACTAACCTTCAGTGCATTGGTAAACTTCATCCAGTGATGGGTATCATCCGGGATTGCCAGGTATTCAAAAGCGAATTTTTTATTTTCAAATCGTCTGGCGAGATCCACACTCTGGCTGAAAGACACATTGCGGTCATCATCTGCATGGATAATCAGGGTAGGAGATGTCCAGGTATCCAGATAACTTACAGGGGAGGATCTGAGCATGGCCTGTTCTGCGAGGGCTGCATCAGGTGCAGGCTCTCTGGAGGTTGTCATTGAGCTGCTAAACCGGTTGTTTACCCCATGGATATCAACACCTGCAGCAAACAGCTTTGAATCTTTCCCCAGAGCCAGTGCTACAAGAAATCCTCCGTACGATCCTCCGTAAATTCCGATCCGATTGGGATCGATACCGGACAGCGCAGCAAGCCATTCTCCGGCAGCTTTTACATCCTGATATTCTGAAGCACCTAAAGCACCCGCATTCGTTGCTTTCTGGAATTTAAACCCATATCCGATACCCAGCCTGTAATTGACTGATAAAACCGTAAATCCCAGGCTTGTCAGGTATTGATTCAACGCATAGTCAATTGAATAATAGTCCATAAAATGCCAGCCACATTTGTCTTTGTGGTCCGCCATGAACATATACTATGGCCGGTCTTTTACCTGAGGATGAGTTTTTGGGCTCGAATAATTGCCCGTAAACAGTTTCACCATCAGCGGCTTTGAAGGTGATATGTTTGGGTGTTACCAGCTGTTTCAATGGAAATGATGCCGGAATCAGATCTTCGCAAAGCAATTTCGGAGATTTGCCGCTGGCGTTCATCACAGCTGGTAACACGGGCCTTTGGGCAGTGGAGCTTAAATAGGCAATGGTGTTCTGATCCCCGGTGATCACCGGATTGGATTCAATTCCGGTTCCTTCAGTCAGGATCTCAATTCCCGGCCGGTTAACCTCTGCTCTGCCAATATGCCTTCGGTCAAGATCTGACTTGTCCTTTCCTGTATTTGCCGCAAAGACTAGCCATTTACCATCTGGGCTCAATTTTATATGTTCCACCATGTAATTTCCGGGGCTTAAGAGCAATTCTTTTCCCCCATCAGCATGAACCGAATAAAGATGAGGCCAGCCATCCTGAAATGACACAAAAACGATCCGGTCTGAAGCGGCCCAGTTTAAATTTGTTCCGCCTTCGGTAGATGGGAATGAGCCCTCAAGGGTTTCAGGAGCTTTCCAGATCGATTGGCCTTCTCCTCTGACTATATTTACTGTCCAGATTGCCCAGGGCTGGTGTTTTCTTGCGAATATGGAGTCTGGTGAACCGCCTGAGCCGGGAGTCCGGATGAAGGCTAGTTTTTGTCCGTCGGGTGACCACCTTGGTGATGTATCATTTGAAAACGAAGGCAGCAGCCAGTTAATGGGTGTTTTTTCGTCAGTAAAGATACCAATGAAGGAGTGATCGCCGCGTGAAGAAACAAATGCGAGCTTTGATCCGTCAGGCGACCAGTTAGCCGAACCATTTGTTCCGCGGGCATAAAAG
>JBAZCD010000403.1:0-347 GCA_041671205.1 Pedobacter sp. | reverse complement strand
TTTTGCCGGAGCCGAGCCATTTATTGCTGCCGACCAGATCTGCCCGCCTTTTGTAAAGCTTACACGTTCACTGTTTGGTGAAATAACCGGATAATCGCCTTCAGAAAGTACAATGGGCTGTCCGCCATCAAAAGGAATGCTGATTACCTGTACTTTGGCTCCAAGGGGATCAAAAGCCGCCTGCACCGGTACACTGGCTTCTCTTGAACCATGATCTCCTCCGCGTACAAAAACGATCCATTTCCCGTCAGGAGAGATTGTCAGACTGCTGATCTCCTGGCCGTCATCCTTAGTGTATTCAGTTAATTTTCTTGGACTGAAATCAGGGCCTTCTGATACATAAATAT
>JBAZCD010000402.1:0-3391 GCA_041671205.1 Pedobacter sp. | reverse complement strand
GATACCAAATTTCTTGGCTAAAGTAAAACTGAAGGTTGCATAGGCTGAATAAACATCCTGGTTATAATCATAGACATAGGTACGGGATGATATCGGTGTAAATGTATTGGTTGACGAATTATAGTTACGGGTTTGATTATCACTGACAATATCTCTCAGAATACCTTTCACACCTGTCTCGAAAGTTACCTTCTTAAATGGATGAGTGTAATCTAACTGAATGGTATTCTCTGTATTATCAGCATTGTTATTACCATACTCATCGATAAGTGTGTTCGAAAAGTCTGTTGTATAATCGCTCTTCTGAACACTGTTGGTTAGCTGGTAGGCAATAGAGATCTGCTGATCCTTCTTCTTGAACTTGTGAAGGTAGTCGCTGCTCCAGTCAATGCCATTCATGTGCATCTGGTTATCACTCAAACGGGTGAAATTTGCTGCAGTACCATTGAACATATTCTGGTTCAGATTACTTCCGTCGGCACTGTTATTGAATCCGTTCAAACGCAAATTTGAACTGATTGAATTAAAACTATTAAAGTCGTAATCAGCACCAATTGAACCGTTCGCAGCAAGGCGGTCAGTTTCACTTTCACCGGTTTGACTGATGATCTGAGTTCCACTCGTATTGCTACGATTGAAAGAAATATTGCTGGTCTGAGGCCAGGAGTAGAATCCACCTCCATTTGCAGTAACTGCTAAACGGCCTGTCTTTGCATTCAGATTGACGTTACCGCTGTTCTGTCTTGTTCCAACTCCACCGTTCACAGAACCACTTACTCCTGCCAGGTTATTTTTTTTGGTGATGATATTAATTATTCCTGAGGTTCCTTCTGCATCATATTTTGCCGAAGGGGAAGTGATCACTTCCACATTCTTGATCTGATCGGCAGGGATAGCTTTCAGTGCATCAGCCATATTATTAGCCATTGAACCGGAAGGTTTGCCATTGATCAATACTTTCACATTCTGGCTTCCTCTTAAAGATACATTGCCTTCAAAGTCGACAGAAAGCAGGGGAACTTTGCGAAGCACATCTGTTGCATTTCCGCCTGCAATGGCAACGTCCTGTTCTGCATTGTAAACCAGTTTATCGATCTTGTTTTCGATCACCGGGCCAGTGCCGGTTACCACGACTTCATTCAGCATTTTCTGATTTGGGGCCAGCACGATACGGCCGAGGTTTAAATCCAGCTTGGAGGGTGTGGTCTTTACTGAGTCGATAATTTTAGTCTGATAGCCCAAAAATGCGATGGTTAAACGATAAATTCCTGCAGAGATATTTTCGATCTTAAAGGCACCTTTTTCATCAGTCAATGCACCATTGGTAGATTTTGCTGATCCTGCACGACCCAAAGATATTGTTGCATAGTCAATCGGGGTACGCGTAAGGGAGTCAAGAATGATACCTGAGATCTTTCCGGTTACTGAAGGTGCAGCTGCCCCTCCCATTCCCTGTGCCTGAGCATAGGATATCCCTGAGAGTAATAGTATTAAAGTAAATAAACGTTTCATGGAATTGATTTAGAAATTAGTCGCGAAAGTACATCTATTGTTACAGGAACAGGACTATCAATTGTTAATTGAAAGTAAAATCGGCTTACAAAAAAGAATTTTGGTTGAAGGGGAATTAATTGTTGTCCCGACAGAAAGACGGGAAATTGGAGTGAATCACGATAAGGGCGGTTTTTACCCGCCATTATCGTGATTGTTAAAATCTATACTACAAGATTAATTATTTTCCCTTTTACGAAAATAATTTTCTTTGGATTTTTGCCTTCCAGATATTTTTTCAGATCTGCATTAGCAAGAACGATCTCTTCAACTTCGGTCTGAGTTAAGCTCAGGGAAATATTCAGGTTCATTCTGGTCTTTCCATTCACAGACACCGGATACGAAAATTCATTCTCAATCAGGTATTCCGGATTAAACTGAGGATAAACTGCAACTGATAACTTTCCGGCAGCATTTCCGAGCAGGGTCCACAACTCTTCGGTAATATGAGGTGCATAAGGTGCAAGCACGATTACCAGTTCCTGAAGGATCTTCCGTTTATTACACTTCAAATCAGTTAATTCATTCACACAGATCATAAAACTTGAAACAGAGGTATTAAAAGAAAAACGTTCAATATCTTCTTCCACTTTACGAATGATCTTATGCAGGGCTTTGTACTCGGCTTTCGATGGTTCTTCATCCGAAACTTTGAAATTGAACTCATCATCGTGAAAAAGCTTCCAGAACTTACGCAGGAATTTGAAAACACCTTCAATTCCGTTGGTATTCCATGGTTTACTTTGTTCAAGCGGACCAAGGAACATTTCGTACATCCTTAGCGTATCAGCACCAAAACGTTCAATGATATCATCAGGATTAACCACATTGAACTTGGATTTAGACATTTTTTCGACCTCAACTCCGCAGATGTATTTGCCATTTTCGAGAATAAACTCAGCATTGGCAAATTCAGGTCTGAATGATTTGAATTTTTCAAGATCCAGAATTTCATTAAAGACAATATTCACATCCACATGGAGAGCTGAAGCGATGTACTGAGATTTCAATCCATGCGAAACGAACTTATTTGTCCCGCGCCCCTCTTCATCAATGATCCGGTAAACAAAATTAGACCTTCCCTGAATCATCCCCTGGTTGATCAGCTTTTTGAACGGTTCCTCTTCAACCACATAACCCAGATCTTTCAAAAATTTATTCCAGAAGCGGCTGTAAAGCAAGTGTCCTGTAGCATGTTCTGAACCGCCGATGTACAAATCCACATCTTTCCAGTAGGAAATTGCATCTGCAGGAGCAAATACTTCCTGATTTCTGTCTTCAGATGAGGCCATATAACGGTACCAGTACCAGCTTGAACCTGCCCATCCGGGCATGGTACTCAGCTCATACTCCAGTTCATCTTTGTATTTCCAGTTTTCAGCCCTTCCCAATGGAGGTTCTCCGCTTTCGGTAGGTAAATATTTGTCCACTTCCGGCAGGACCAATGGCAAATCTTCGGCTGCGATCAAATGCGGAAGCCCATCTTTGAAATATACAGGAACAGGTTCTCCCCAATAGCGCTGACGACCAAATATTGCATCGCGCAGGCGGTAATTCACTTTGGCTTTACCTGCACCAAGTTCTTCCAGCTTCGCAATCAGGGTATTTGTAGCCTCTTTATATTTCAGTCCGTTTATTATGCCTGAATTGATATAATGACCTTCCTTTGTAGGGTCAGCCTCCTTGTCCAGATTAATCTGTGCATCAGATATTGCAACAATTGGCAACCCGAACTTAGTCGCAAACAGCCAGTCGCGCTGGTCACCCGAAGGTACCGCCATGACAGCTCCTGTTCCATATCCTGCCAATACATAATCAGCGATCCAAATTGGAATTGGCT
>JBAZCD010000401.1:0-3408 GCA_041671205.1 Pedobacter sp. | reverse complement strand
AAATCATAAAATCATCAAGGATAGTGTCATCCTCTACAGGCTGGTAGAGTTCTCTTCGGACGCTGAAGAGCTCGCCGGCAGCACCAACAACTGAATACAGTTCTGAATCCCACTTTTTCAGGGTGGATTCATATTTCCAGTAAAAGCCTTCGCCCGCAGTGCCGGCATCAGCCAGGTCCTCAATTTTAACACGCTTTTCGCCTGCTACCGCACCAATATTTTTATCGGCATAATGCCGGGCGATATAGGATAGCGCATCCTTATTCAATTCGGTGTTGGCATCTGTAAAAATGATAATTTCGGATTGAACTTGTTGAACTGCACGGTGCATTGCAGCAACTTTACCCGAACGTTTTGACTCATGCATGAGCTTTATTTCGGGGTATTCAGCCAGAATATCCGGCGTCTTATCAGTTGATCCATCTGTGATAAAAAGAATATTTAACCGATCTTTCGGATAGTTCAATGCCAGTGTATTTCTGACCTTATGCCTGATAATTTCCTCTTCGTTATAGGCAGCGATGATCAAGGTACAGGAAGGCAGATCTTTTGTTTCGAATATAATTTCGGGGCGTCTGCCTTTGGTCAATCTCCGGATTCTGATAAGCACATATAAAATGAATCCATAGCCCAGATAGGTATAGATGATGATGATGAGGCTGATCCAGAAGATGATTTCCATATATCAGTTGTCAGTTGCCTGTTGTCAGTAGATTTTGCTAAATGTCAAATGAAATAGTTAATACAAATCGGCTGTCATCCCTGCCTGCCGGTTGTCATCCCGACGCAGGAGGGATCTCATCCCTATTAGTATCAATTCCCCATTTCAGCATTTCCTTAGGCACCATGCTATCCCCCTTCGGAGGGGGCAGGGGGAGGATTTGATTGAAAAATCCTCCCCCCTCCAAAACGCTCAAGGCCCGTGCGCCCCCCTCCAAAGGGGGATATGAACAATCCTTTTTCAGTTTTCAGTTATCTGTTTGCAGGTATTTTTCATTTTAAATTAAATTTCAATTCATACAGTTATCAATTTTCAATTTTTCACTCTCCATTCTCAACTCTCTTCGTACCCCAATACTTCACTTTCTTTCCCATTTCTAAAATTCCACCAGATTGCCCTTAAAAATTGCCTTGCATGAGCTTTATTACCAGTCAATAAATAACCAAGCAGATTTCTCGGCGTTACCAGTACCAGAAAGTGAAAGTAAAATATAATTCTTGAAAAGAATGGTGCGTTTCTCCGGATAAAAAGGATCCGGTTCCGGCACATGAAATATTCCTTCAACAGGCTATTTTTCCCAACAGACATCGATTCTTTATGATAAATCCGTGCTTTAGGCTCAATCCAGATTTCATATCCCGTTCGTTTAATTTTCTCGCACCAGTCCATTTCCTCATAATAGAGAAAGAACATTTCCGGCATTAATCCGGCTGCATCAACGGCCTCTTTCCGGATCATCATTGCTGCGCCATGTATATAGCCGGTTATTCCGGTTTGGTCATCGTACTGCCCTTTATCCTGCTCCATTTTTCCAATGCAAACATTCCTTCCGGTATTCATGTTCATTGTTGTAAAACCTGCATACTGGATGATGCCGGGCCTATCAAAGTACAGAATCTTAGGACTGACAGCACCCACCCCTGGATGCTTATCCAGAATGCCGGCAAGGCTTTCAATCAGGCCGGCAGTAAATTCAGTATCATTATTTACCAGAAACAGATAGTCTCCGCTTGCTTCCCTTATTCCTAAATTATTGCCTCCTGCAAAGCCAAGGTTTTTTTCAGACCGGATAAAACGGACTTCAGGATGTGAGGATTCCCAGGCCGGAATGTGGTTTTCCTGGCTGCCATTGTCAACCACAACGATCTCAGTGGATGGGTAAGTATTTAAATCCTTCACAGAATTTAAAAACTGTTCAGTCAGCAGCGGCTGGTTGTAATTGACAGTGATGATGGAAACCTTTTTCAATATGCCTGAGAATTGGTGTTTAAATTACCGAAAAAAAAATGACAAAGGCCGACAGGGTTTAAAAGGCTGTCAGGGTTTCGAACCCTGACAGCTTTATATTGCACTGATTTACAATATATTACTGTATTTTAATATACCTGCGTTTATCTATGATCCGGCCACTGAAGATCAGAAAATTCTTTAAGGCCCGGCCTTTATTCATAGACCCGGGGTGTACAATTGATCTTTATAAATTCAACCCATTGGATCCATATTAAACAAGTTATTTTGGCTATTTTTATTAATGAATAATATTGCTCGGAACAATAATTGTTTAACTGGTAATAAATAAAACAGAAAAAACCTATTAATTATTCATTTTGGAAAATCAATACGATAACGAAGAACGCTCAAACTCCGGCGATCCTGAAGCATCAGCCTCAGCACCGATCCATAAGAAGCTGGATGAATTTATCACTCTTCTTTCAGAATCTGGGCCTGATAATGAATTATTGCATGAACTTCAAACAAAGTTTAATGCCGCCCTGCGTTCTGCTGCCAACTCAACAGCTCTGGAACCTTATAAAAAGAAGAGAAATAATATCATGAGCGATGAAGCAGATTCAGAACTCGGACAGCTGCTTTTTATGGATAATCTGGATAAGCCTGCACAGAAGAAATTAGCTGCTTATCAGATTGCCGGTATGGTGCTCAGAGTAATTATTTCACTGCTATTGATTCTTCTTGGTTTTGGGATGATCATAATGCCTGCCCCTCCATACTTTGAGATGTTTACGCTATTCTATCTGAATCCGAACGACGGAGTAACCATTATGGATGTTATTTCCCTGATCGTTGCTTTTATTGGGGTGTATCTGTTAATCAGCACTTTTGTAAAACGAAAATTAAACCGGTAGGAATCTACTGAGTGTAGAAAAAATTGCCCGAAATGTGGAATTATTTCATGATAGCTGCTGAGATTCAGGTAAAGAATTTATGTTAAAAAAAATAATTGAAAATATATTCAGTGTCAGAGTGGTGTAAACGTACTAATTGAAAAATGGCTTTAAATGGTATGCAGATTGGTTTAATATTTGATTTTATAGGAGAATCATGTTTAATGATTGCCTGATTTTGGCAAATGAAAACCTTAAATGAAGAGTACTTTAATGTTTAATAGATTTATCAGAAAGTTATTCAGCAGTCTAATTGTATTGTTTTGCGTACTGTTTATTATAGGTATTTCTGAGCCTCTTCGAGCTCAGAATGCTTTGCCAATAACTGAAAGTTTTTCAAATGCGACAGCTCCGAATATGGAGTTCGGAGGTAATCCCGGTGCATTTCTTACAGCCTCTGCGGCTCCATTTGATGCTCCAGGTTCAGGTTTTCTTAGATTAACAACAAACGGAGCGAGTCAAACAGGCTATGCACGTAGTACAGGTAGTTTTGCTTCCACAAAC
>JBAZCD010000400.1:0-3412 GCA_041671205.1 Pedobacter sp. | reverse complement strand
TTCGGCGCTGATCAGCCTGAGCTGCTCGTCAAACTGTGGCTGATGATTACCATTTCGGCAAGTAATTCTGAAAATTAGTTTAGCGACATACCAGTTCATAATAGATTGAATTTATAGGGTGACAGATGAATAGTTGTTTTCAGATTTAAGCCCTTCGAAAATTAAAAGCTTTTAATATCTATCCCACCGAATATGGAGGTGCCTTCTATAATCAGGATCTTATCAGGAATAACATTCAGTTGCGGCGGGCGCTTATCTTCAATTCCTCCGAACACGGCTACCATTTCTGATTGTACAGTCCAGTTGGCGGGAACAATAATTTTTGTGCCTCCAAATACCTGTACTACTTCGAGTCTCACCCTGCCTTTTATATCGGCCTGCATCAGATTGATCTCTGAGCCTCCGAAGAAATTTACTATTTCTCCACCCTGGAAGTCTTTGGAAACAATGTTCTTTTTTACCCCGCCGAAAATTGATACTGATTCGATCCTGTCTCCGTTATAGGATCCTGAAGCAAATCCTGTTTGTGAGCCTTTATCCTGAGATTCTCCGGCTTGGGTCTCGCCAGAGGCTTCAGGATCAACTTTCTTATCCCAGCTTGTAAAATCATTTGTATTCAAACTTTTTTTACGCCCAAGTACAAGCCATGCTCCCAGACCTATGATCAGGAATGGCCAGAAGAACCTGCTCAGGTCCATTTCCGGGATTATTTTATTGCTCAGGAAGATTGCACCAATGGCGATAGGCATAAAGGCCGAAGGACGGTTATACCCCTGACGGGATCCTATGAAAACACCAATCGCGATCAGAAAAACAGGCCAGCTGAACATCCATGACGGAACAAAAAAAATGTCTAAAGTACGAAGTAATAAAATGAACCCTAGTCCAAGTAATACTAAGCCAACTAAGGCTTTACCTGATTTCTTATTTGAGCTATTTAAATTTTGCATGGTGATATTATTTGATTCAAAACTATGGTCTTATTTTCTGATGTAAAATACTTATTAGGCGAGTTTACTGCTCTTCTCGGTGAATGTCGGAAAAATGTCGGTGAAAAATTAAATCAATTGACAATTGATAGTTGATAACTGACAATGGAAAATTTGTGGATTTTTCATTTGTTAATTATCTCATTTGCTCATTTTTTAATTTGCACCTTTCAGCTTGATATAGACATGTTTGATATTTCCCTTCCCGGAAACCCGTTCGTCGAATTCAAATTTATTGAGGCTTTTGATCAATGGCAGGAGTTTGGGATAGTTATAATTTCTGGAGTCGAAATCAGGTTTCTTTTTCAATAGCAAATTTCCCAGGTTGCCCAGATAAGCCCAGCCATTCTCATCTTCAAGGTCAGAAATACTATCACTGATCAGTTTGATAAGTTCTTTGTCGATACTATTTAAAGGAGCATTATTTTTCTTTACGGTCTTCTTTGGCTTTCTAAGGGAATGAGCTTCGTCTGCTGCAATGTCCTCTGCCGAAGTTTCTTCAGCACTCAGAATCTCGATATATATGAATTTATCACATGCCGTGATGAATGGAATTAAAGTTTTCTTCTCACCTATGCCAATAACCATCATCCCTGCTTCTCTTAACCGGGTTGCGAGCCGGGTAAAATCACTGTCGCTCGATACAATACAAAAACCATCCACCTTTCCTGAGTATAGAATATCCATTGCATCAATAATCATGGCGCTGTCACTTGCATTTTTACCGGTTGAGTAGCTGTACTGCTGAATAGGGGTGATTGCATTCTCCAGCAAGACTTTTTTCCAGCCCGATACAGTTGGTTTTGTCCAATCGGCATAGATCCGTTTGAATGTAGGACTGCCGTACTTGGCAATTTCCTGGAACATGGGTTTTACATTGGCATATGGGACATTGTCTGCATCTATGAGTACAGCCAGCCTCAGATCTTTAGTTAATTCCATGTTGATATACTTAATGCTTGATTTTATGCCCTTTAAACCGGGTTAAATAAAGATAAGCCTTTTAAAGCTAAAATTTTAATATTGTAAGGGTGATCGCTTTGCAGCTTTTTGCCGTAATGTATTTGCCGGACCACAGGGAAGCAAGCTGAAATTAATAACGGACTGCCAGGTCAAGGCAATCAAAGGAGTCTTACTCTCTCCGAGTAAGCAAGAAGCTTTTCATTATCCGGTTCAAGTTCAGTGATCAGAACATCGATTGCACTCAGTTTGCAGATCTGCAGTTTCTGATCTGTATTGAGTTTTTCGGCGATACTCATCAATGCTATTTTTTTGGAAGAACGTATAAGTGCTTTCTTAACCTGTACAATTTCCCAGTCATAGTCGCTAAGCCCTTTTTGGGGAGAAAGACTGTTCGCCCCAAGAAAGCAAATATCTGCCTCTATTTCAGAAAGCTGGCTGATTATGCTTGAACCTGTACAGATATATGAATTAGGTGCAAGCTGTCCGGCAAGCAGGATTACATCGATACCCGATCTTTGGGCAACTTCCAGCGCTACCAGCGGGCTCACCGTAAAAAATGTTCCTTTAAGTTCTTCAGGGATCATTCTTGCCAGTTCCAGCATGATCGTACCCCCACCGGTAAGAATACTCATGCCATTCTGTATGAGTGATAATGCTTTTTTTGCAATTTCTATCTTTTTTCCCTGCGCATATACCGCAGCTTGCTGGAAGGGTTGGTTGAATGTTTTTGAGATGGCACCACCATGAACCTTGATAAGTTTCCCATTATTCTCAAGCTCTGTAAGATCCCTTCTAACTGTATCCAGAGAGACATTCAGCAGAATACAGAGGTCGTTTGATAATACCTTATTATGCAGGTTTATTTGCTGTAAAATGATATTTTTTCTTTCTTCCTGAAGCATTGTTTCTGATTAGTCTTTGGCAAATATTGTCAAAAAAATAATTGAAAATACAGTAATCCACTTTTTTCTGAACAATAATATCAGAAAAATATTTTCTGATACAATTAAATTTTATTTGCGTTATAATGCAATGTTTATATATTTGATTTACAAAGTTGCAAAAAAAAGCATAAAATCCAATTTTCTATGTTCAGATTTACAATAGCCTTGTTATTCTGCCTGATCTCATGGCTTCCGCTCTCTTTAAATGCAGGTGAAAATCCTAAATCATGGATCAGGATCAATCAGATGGGTTATTTGAGCTCCGCTGTGAAAGTAGCTGTTCTGGGTTCGAAAGATTCAGAAAAATTCAAATATTTTGAACTGGTTGATGCAGCTTCGTCCAAAGTGGTTCTGAAGAAAGCCGCCGGTAAAAATTTTGGAGCGTACGGTCCTTTCAGCCAATCTTTTCGTCTTGATTTTACAGAGTTTAAATCTGCCGGAACCTATTATCTTCAAGCTGGTTCTGTCAGGTCGCCGGAATTTAAAATTGGAAATGATACCTATAAGGGTGCTGCT
>JBAZCD010000399.1:0-3433 GCA_041671205.1 Pedobacter sp. | reverse complement strand
ATAGAATATTATTTTGATCAGGATGTCTTTACGCCAATAATGAAAATCAAAGTATAATATTTCAGGCAAAAAAAATGCGAAGCATGATGCTTCGCATAGGTTTTATGGAATTCAGCTACTATTTAGCTGCAGCAGCAATCCCTAATTTGGTCTTTACTACATTGATCAGATCTTCACCTCCATCAAAATAAACAACTCCCGGCTGAGATACATCAAAAACATAAGCGAAACCTTTCTCTTTAGCTACGGCTTTGACCGCATCCTCTGCCTTCTTAAATACCGGCTGATAAATTTCTGTACGTTTGGTAGTTAACTCTTCCTGAGCTTTTTCCTGAGCGTCGGTAATGCGCTTTTCCAGATCCTGAATACTTGCTCCAAGAGTTGTCAATTCTTTTTCCAATACCGCCTTGTTAGCCTCACTTAATGTTTTATATTTTTCTTCGTAAGTAGTAACCAATTTCTGGCGTTCTGCACCCATCAGCTCAAGAGAAGTCTGTTTTGCTTTTGCAAAAGTCTGAAAAGTAGCATCGGCTGTTTTCATTTCCGGCATTGCTTGCAGAAGATCAGCAGAATTGATATGACCAAATTTTTGCTGAGCACTTACTGTATCAACTGCAAGGAACAATCCAACTGCAACCACTCCTATTTTTAATAAATTTTTCATTTTTTGTATTCTGTTTTTTGTTTATGGTTTGTGAGAGATCTTATTTATTTATTGTTCCGGGCTTATATCCTAACCGGGTAATAACATCATTACTTTTGTCTAAACGCGGACTTGCATATAATAGTGTAATCTCGCTGTTTTTGTCAAATATCATATCCAGCTGCTGGGCATCGGCCACAGCCTGAATAGCTTTAGAAACGCGATCCTGAATAGGCTTGATCAGTTTGGTTCGTACCTGAAAGAGTTCTCCTTCAAAACCAAATTTAACCCTTTGAAATTCTTTCGCTTCCTTTTCTTTTTCTATAATTTCATTCTCCCGGCTTTTTCTCATCGTTTCTGTCAGCAAGACCTGATCTGCCTGATATGCTTTAAAAAGACCTTCAATTGCAAGAAACTTTGTATCTACCTCTTTCTGCCACTGTGCCGAAAGGGCATCCAGCTGCTTTTGAGATGAATTGTATTCAGGAATATGCTTTAAAATATAATCGCTGTCCACATAGGCAAATCGCTGTGCGAAAGCGCCTATTCCAGTAAAAACCAATAATACTGCTATTATAAGAATTCTTTTCATATTCCTTAGTTAAAGCCACCATTTAATGCCTGGGAAATACTGAATGTAAACGGATTCCTTCCATTATCCGGCAAACCAGGTATCTTATCAAAGGCAAAGCCATAATCAATTCCCAGTAAACCAAAAATAGGTAAAAATACTCTTGCTCCAACCCCTGCAGTTCGTCTGATGTTAAACGGAGCGAAATCACGGAATGAATTCCATGTATTTCCTCCTTCAGCAAATGCCAGTACGAAAATGGTTGCAGTCTGGCTGGCTGTGATCGGGTGTCTCAACTCTAAAACATACTTATTAAATAATGGACTTCCTGAACCCTGGGCAATTGTAGGATTGGCTCCGGCCGGAATAACGGCATTATTTGCATAACCACGCATGGCAATAATTTCTGATCCCTGAAGGAAATCAAATCCCTGCATACCGTCACCGCCAAGCTTAAACCGCTCAAATGCCGACTGTCCTACCGCCTGATTGTAAATTCCCAGTAAACCGAACTGTGCCTGTGCTTTCAGAATCAACTTTCCATAAATACGCTGGAACCACTGCGACTCGAATTTCCATTTGTGATATTCTGTAAACCTGTATTTATCCTTGTCCGTGGCAATTGCATAGTTTTTGTTATTTAATAAAGAATATGGAGGTGTTGCCTGTATGGTCAATTTTAAATTTGAACCCGAAGTTGGGAAAATCGGCGCATCAATTGAACTTCTGCTAAACTCCTGAGTTAAGTTAAAGTTATACGAAGTACCGGTAGTGAAAATGAACGCATTATAGTTGTTCAGGACGTACTGCTGAAGATTGATTGAGGTATTAGCCTGGAAATAATCATCCGGCCATTTCAGACGATTACCAAGACTGTAGGTCATACCATTCATGCGGATTTTCTGCTGATTTGGATCCCCGTTTCTGAGTCCGTTGGATTGCAATGAAGTAAATGCACTGATCCCGAAATAAATAGGCTTCTTTCCACCGAGCCATGGCTCGGAGAATGAGAAGCTATATGACTGGTAATACTTACCGTTCGTTTGTCCCCTGATACTCAATTTCTGTCCGTCACCTTTAGGCAGCGGCTTCCATGCACTCTTATTGAACAGATTACGTGCAGAGAAATTATTGAAGGTTAAGCCCAAAGTACCAACAACACGGCCTCCACCAAAACCTCCCGAGAGTTCAATCTGATCTGATGGCTTTTCAACCACATTATATTCAATATCTACAGTACCATCATTAGGATTGATATTGATAGGTTTTGGATCTGTTTTAGTGTCATCAAAATTCCCTAACTGGGCAATTTCCCTGGTACTACGCACAATAAGTTCTTTGGAGAATTTCTGTCCGGGTTTGGTTCGAATTTCTCTCAGAATAACCTTATCATTAGTCAGTTCATTACCCTTCACCATGATCTTGTTGATGGTATATTGCGGCCCTTCATACATTCTCATTTCAAGATCAATGGTATCACCATAAACCTTGGTCTGAACAGGATCAACATTGAATGTCAGATAACCATCATTCATATAAAGCGAGGAAACATCATCTCCACCAGGACTGCTTGTCAATTTCCGCTCCAATTTTTTCTCACTAAACACCTCTCCCTTGTTGATCGCCAGAATAGTTTCTAAAACTTTTGTTGAATATTTGGCATTTCCCGCCCAGGTTATATTTCCGAAATAATACTTTGGCCCCTCATACAGATCAATTTTTATTCCGATCGTCTTACTTCCCGTGCGGTAAGAGGTATCCTTAGTGATTTCTGCATCACGATATCCTTTTTCCTGCATTTTCGAGATCATAGTTCTCTTATCCTCATCATACTTGTTCTGAAGGAATTTACCCGATCCGAATACCTTGTAGATTGCTTTTGCTTTAGTCTTCTTCAGGTATTTTTTCAACTGCTTACTTTTGAAGTCCTTATTCCCTGTAAATACAATCTCACTTATTTTTACCCGATCATGCTTATCTACAGTAATATCCAGGATCTTATTATTTGCCTCTGAAGTATCTTTTCTCTCCGCTATTGAAACATCTGTAAAAAGGAACCCCTTTTCAGTAAAATGCTTTTTAATGATATCTGTGGTGGTTTTTAACAAATTTTCATTAACAACCTTCCCTGTTTTATCATTTAATTTTTCACGAACATCTGCAACCTCACCCTTTTTCAGACCCAACAATTCTATCCGGGTTAAGCGCGGGCGCTCAAC
>JBAZCD010000398.1:0-3449 GCA_041671205.1 Pedobacter sp. | reverse complement strand
CAAACCGGCAGCTACCGCATTCGCGATGACCGGATATACATTCCTGCAGGATGCATTGATCATTGCCATCCTGGCCGGATATACCTCAGTAATTCTTGTCATGCTAATGGGCCAGTCAAGGGTATTTTTTACCATGGCTAAAGATGGCCTTCTGCCGAAATTCTTTGCAGCAGTTCATCCATCATACCGTACACCCTGGAAAACAAATTTATTCTTCCTGGTTTTTGTTAGTCTTTTTGCAGGTTTGGTTCCGGTATCCGATCTTGGACATATGGTAAGTATTGGTACATTATTTGCCTTCACCCTTGTATGTATTGGAATTATGGTATTACGTAAATCATTACCTGATGCTGTCCGTCCGTTCAGAACTCCATGGGTACCTTTCGTACCGGTCATAGGAATTCTTGTTTGTGTTTACCTGATGTATTCATTACCAACCGAAAGCTGGGTACGCTTGTTTATCTGGATGGCTTTAGGTATTATTATCTATTTCATTTATGGTAAGAAACACAGTAAGGTACGTGAAATAAGAGATGGAAAGATTATTGAAAGAGACAGAGAGTAATTCACAATAACTTAATAAACAAAAAGGTTTCAGATATATCTGAAACCTTTTTGTTTATTGACTAAATTTAAAACGAACCGGAAAAGCATTCATGAACAATAATGAAAAACTTTAACTATAACCAGATCCTGTCAGTAACAATGATCCTGTTTGCGATCATCGATATTCTGGGTTCTATCCCCGTTGTAGTCTCATTGAGGAATAAGGTGGGCCACATCCAGTCTGAAAAGGCTTCAATTGTAGCCCTGCTCATCATGATACTGTTTCTCTTTGTTGGAGATGAAATGCTCAAAATCATCGGGCTTGATATATCTTCCTTCGCCATTGCAGGTTCTGTTGTTATTTTCATTATTGCTATGGAAATGATACTGGGCATTAATTTCTTCCGGGAAGAGGCACCGGAGAGTGCATCTATTGTTCCGCTGGCTTTTCCTCTGATCGCAGGTTCCGGAACCCTGACCACCCTCCTGTCCCTTAAATCGGAATATGAAACACAGAATATCATTGTGGGAATAATCCTGAATATTGTATTTGTATATATCGTCCTGAAAAATACCATTTACCTTGAGAAACTGCTGGGTAAAACTGGTTTAAATATTATGCGTAAGGCTTTCGGAATAATCCTTCTGGCCATTGCAATCAAACTTTTCAGAAATAATACAGGTTTGTAACTAATTAAGATCTGTGATCATTTTTATTGAGGCTTGATCAGGCGGGCCGCAAACATGGTATCCGCTTTATGCTCATACCCCTTAATTAGTTCAGAAACCTCCAGCTTCATTCCATGTTCAATCTGCAGGTATTTAACTATTTCCTCATTCTCCTCCCTGAACACCGAACAGGTGATATAAATCAGAGCTTTACCGGGTTTAAGATATTCAATCACATTAGCCGCAATGGTTTTTTGCAGGTTATGGAAGCCCTGGATTTTATATTCAGCAAACTGACTGATCATCTCAGGGGTTCTCCCCCAGGTACCCGATCCGCTGCAGGGGGCATCCAGAATAATCCCATCAAATTCATAATGGTGGATTTCAGGATCTGCATTCTTTGTAAGATCTATGAGCTTCTTCTGATAGGTTCGTAAGCCTGCGGCAATAAAACGCTCATCAAGATTATCCAGAACACTCGCACGTATATCCGAAACAAGAAGTTTTATATCAGGCTGTTCCGAAAATAACAACAGTGATTTACCACCCGAAGCCGCACAGGCATCCCACCAATGCTCATAAGGTTTAGGTTTAAAATATTGGAGCGTTTGCTGAGAGGAAAGATCCTGGACTTCGTAAGGCTTCACCGGATAATTACTGTCAGAAAACAGTGTATTAAGATTCGTACCATTTGGTAAGGCCACCGTCCGCTCAGCGATCAGTTTAAAATCTATATTATGCTCCTGGAGTGTCTTTAGAACCCAGGTCACCGCCTGAGGGTGAATCCGGATATAAAGATCCGGTTGAATAAAAAATGAGCGCAGAAAAGCTCCCTGATCAATACCTTCAGATAAATGCTTGGTAAACGGGAACACATCTTTTAAAACTAATCCTTCATTTGATCCGGCATATTTTATCTTTTCATCAAGGGAGTCATAAATTTTTTCATTTAAATCAGGGCGGAAGTGCTGCAAAAATGGATTATCTACCGGAGTACAAAGGAATTCAGCCAGAAATAATCGTTGATCGGTGGACTTATCCATGGCCGCATTTCCAAGCCTGAAATAATTATAAACCAGTCTTGAAGCTGAACGGCGGTCATTGGAGCCCATCTGCTTATTCTTTTTAAAGAAATCAGGAAGAAATTTGGCAAGTGGCCTATCTGCCGGATAGTTTTCCAGTACCCGTATAAAGGACCTCAATTGCTGTTCCGACCTCATTTTACAGGCTGTAATTCAAAATTCTGATATTTCAGAAGGATCAATTCTGTATTTCTGTACCCGAATTTCAGATCTTTTGAAAAATGAAAACCATTATGAAGCCCCACATATACTTTTTCATCGAGGTGATCAGCAAAGGACTTGCCGTATTTCTCCAGTAATGAGCCAAAATAGTATGCGATGTCAAAACCTTTAAACGAAAACTCGGATGGTTCAAGTCCGTATTCATCCCGATACCTGGCTATGAAATTCTTTACGTTCCTGGATTTATAATCCACATAATATGAGGCACTTATACGAGTATTAAGAATCTGCATCTTCTCAGGACTTAAGAATTTCAATTTCGTCCAATTGGGGTGTCCGAATACCTCGATCCTGTATTTCTGATTTTTAAGTTTATAAAGTTTATCAATGGTAGGCAGCAGAAATATCCTGTCTGATGAAGCAATTAAGATCAGATTATTCTTTGCCAGATTCAGATAACCTTCTAAACCAATTGCATTTGGCCTCTCAGTAATTCGAAACTTTGATCCGGACAGCTCATTCAAATACCTTTTCAGGTAATTAGAAAACTTCGCATCTTCTGTCTTTTGGGTATTTATTAATACAATATTTACATCTTCAGGTTTATATTGCCGGCTAATAAATTCAGCGGTCTTCAAACCATGCTGATCAATTGTATTATTGACCGTAACCAGATCCGGGTTCTTGAATCCCGATGGCATAGCCGCCGCCAGCGGAGATACCTGGAGGGTTTCACCGGCATCAGCGAATTCAGAGAATGTGCGGACTCCTTCCGGAAATACCGGGCCAACGATCAGATCCTGATTTTTAACAGCAGCAGACATAGCCAGATTAACTATCCTGGTTTCCTGATTTTGTGTGTCAAATACATGAAGATTGTAATTATGCCCTCCGGATGAAAGTGAATCAAGGGCAAGTTTAAAGCCCTGATAAAAATCTATCGCCAGATCAGCCTTACTGATCTCCTTATTCCCGGCAGTTTTAAGATTT
>JBAZCD010000397.1:0-3453 GCA_041671205.1 Pedobacter sp. | reverse complement strand
ATTTCCCATCCACCGTAAGCCGCATCAAAATCGCCAAAAGCACGGTTTGTGTTTGCCCCGCGGCGCGGCGATTGGTATGGCCATTTTAATTGGGTTTGCTGTTCCGGGTTAGCAGGATCATAATCAGGACCAGCTTCCAATAATGCTACTTTAATACCAGCTTCAGACAGTATTTTGGCAGCCATACCGCCACCTGCTCCTGATCCTACGATAATGACATCGTATAATTCACCCTTCTTTTTAATTTCAAATGCCATAAGATTGCTTAATTATTTATAATAATACTTATTTAATTGCTGTGAAAAATTAACCTTATATCTTTTTATTTTTTAGCCAGATTCTCAAAATACCTGATTGTCTGCACCACGTCGGCCAGATTATTATCCATATTATGTTCACACTCTACATAGATCATCCCATTAAAATTTTGACGTTTTAACTCTCTGACAACACCCGGAAAATTGATTACACCTGTTCCTGCATTTACATCATTCGCTTTTGTATCATTAAACCTGTCTATATCTTTTAGATGTATACCCAGTATATTCCCATTTAGTTTTTCCAGGCATTTTACCGGATCAAGTCCGCTTCTTGCCCAATGACCAAGATCAGCGCAGGCACCCATGTTTGGATGGCCTTTTAAAGCAGCCAGTACAGAATCCGGATGCCAGTAAATACTTGATTCTTTCGAATGTTCATGAATGGCTACTCTGATTTTGTACAGGCCTGCCAGGCTGTCAAGCATATCCCAGTGGTCTTTCTGAGGTTCGCAAACCAAATATTGCATTCCAAGTTCTTTAGCGGTATCAAAAAAGAATTTCCATTCACTCACATTTTTGGCTCCGCCAACATACATAGATTTCATCTTAATGCCTTTTTTGTCCATCATCTGCTTCATCTTACTTATCTCTTCTTTGGAAACAGTGCCCATAGTATTGTTATTAAATTCATTTCCCAGTTTATGAAAGAAGAAGCCTTCAACGTATTTGGCACCTGCACTGTCTGCCTTTGCCAAGGCATTAGCAAAAGAAAATCTGTTAAAAGAATATAAAGCCACGCCTGTTTGCCATTCTGCACTTATTTCAGGAGAGATTTTGCTGCTAGTTCTGCTCTTGTTTATGGGGTTACATGCTGTGAAACAAACGGTGATGATAATAAGCTGCCAGAAATAGGTTACAAATCTTTCCATTTTATCAGTTCTACGTTAAAAAATTATTTATATCAAAAAGGTTTATTATTAAAATGGCGATGGGCTAATACATGACCATCCACCATCAATAATGAGGCATTGCCCGGTTATTTGCTTAGCTTTATCAGAAACAAGGAAGAGGGCTGCATCAGCAATATCCTTTGTAGTAGATGGACGACCCGTAGGAGAAAGTTTAGACCAGATCGCTTCATATTCAGGATCTCCCAGTGTTCTTTCTGTTATAGTGGCACCCGGGGCGATCGTATTTACAGTAATTTTATAAGCAGAGAGCTCGATAACAAGATTTCTGGCCAGCATATCCAATGCAGCTTTAGTCATTGCATAGGCTGCCAGATCTTTATGTGCCTGACGTCCGGTAATAGATGAGGTGAAAAGGATTGAACCGCCCGTTAATTGCTGTTTCATCTGATTAGCGGCAGCCTGTGTCAGGAAGAATGTGCCCGACATATTAACATTAAGTACCTTGTTAAAAGCTTCCGGGCTATAAGTTAAAAAATCACCGAATAAAGTAATGCCTGCATTGGCAATAACAATATCCAGTTTTCCGAATTGTTTAACAGCCAGATCAACCATGCTTTGGATAAAGCTCAGATCACTGGAATCGCCAGGAAGGGCAATGCAATCGCCATCCTCCTCACGAATTTTATTTGCTGCATCCCTGGCCAGCTCTGCATCCAGATCATTTAATATGACCACAGCACCCTCTTTAGCCAATTGTCTGCATATTTCGAAACCAATTCCCTGTCCGGCGCCCGTAACAATCGCAACTTTTTTATCGAAAGACTTTATTTGCATGTTCTGATTTTTGAATTTAATGAGAGTCTCTTGTAACCTCGCTTCCGGAACCACCCTTCAAGAAACTGAAGTCTGCACCAAGATGAGCCTGTTCTACATTGTTGATATAGAGGCTGGTATATCCTCTGTCTTCAAGAACCGGGGAAGGTATCCACTTATCCTTTCTGTTTTGTAATTCCTCCTCGCTGAGATCAACATTCAGGGTACGGGCATCCAGATTCAGGGTGATCAGATCGCCGGTTTCAAGTACACTGAAATTTCCTCCGAGAGTAGCCTCTGGTGACACATGCAGCACAACCGTTCCAAAACCTGTTCCGCTCATGCGGCCGTCAGAGATTCTGACAATATCCTTTATCCCTTTTTCAAGCAGTTTTAACGGTAAGGTCATATTACCTACTTCGGGCATGCCCGGATATCCTCTGGGACCAACGTTCTTTAAAACAAGGATGCTGTTTTCATCCACAGGAAGGTCCGGATCGTCAATTCGTAATTTATAATCCTCGATATTTTCAAAAACTACTGCTTTACCACTGTGCTGGAAAAGATGCGGACTTGCGGCAGTTGGTTTGATTACCGCGCCGTTTTCGCAAATATTTCCATACAGAACTGCCAGTGCAGTTGTATTGTTAAATGGCTTATCGATGGATGCAATTACCTCCCGGTTATAGCATTTTGCAGTCTGGTAATTTTCCCTAACTGTTTTCCCGTTGGCGGTAATACAATCTGTATGGAGGAAAGAATCAAGTTCCTTCAGCAGGGCAGGTACTCCGCCGGCATAATAAAGGTCTTCCATGAAGAATTTTCCTGAGGGTTGAAGATTCGCCAGAAGGGGAATGGATGCTGAAAGACGGTCAAAATCTTTGATCTCGAGTGGCACACCAATCCTGCCGGCAATCGCTAATAAGTGAATCACGAAATTCGTAGACCCACCGATTGCGGCATTAACTTTAATGGCATTTTCAAAAGCTTCTCTGGTCAGGATATCGGATAATTTTTGGTCTTCTCTTACCATCTCAACTATTCTTTTGCCTGATAATTGCGCCAGTACTTTCCGTCTGGAATCAGCAGCCGGAATAGCCGCATTCTGAGGCAAAGTAAGTCCCAGAGATTCAACCATTGTGGCCATGGTAGACGCTGTACCCATAACCGCACAATGCCCCTGACTACGGCATAAACCCGCCTCAGCAATATTGAGTTCTTCTTCCGACATGATACCTGATTTCACGTCATCTGTGAACCTCCAGACATCACTTGTGCCTATATCCCTGCCATTATATTTGCCGGTGAGCATCGGTCCGCCTGATACTACGATCGTAGGGATGTCAACACTGCAGGCGCCCATTACCAGTGAGGGTGTAGTTTTATCACATCCGCACAATAAAACAACCCCATCCATAGGATTTGCACGGATCGACTCCTCCACATCCATACTGGCCAGATTGCGGTAA
>JBAZCD010000396.1:0-3456 GCA_041671205.1 Pedobacter sp. | reverse complement strand
TAAGCCTGTTAAGGGACCTGGTTACTCCTGGTGGTGAACACGGACCTCACAGCATGGTTATTTCTCCCGATAAAAAATCAATTCATCTCATTGCAGGAAATCATGTGGATGTTCCAAAAATGGAGGACTATCGTTTACCCGAAACATGGAAAGAAGATAATTTATTTCCATTGATCAAAGATCCGAACGGACATGCCAATGATCGATATGCACCGGGAGGTTTTGTTGTCAAAATTAATCCGGAAGGAACGAACTGGGAGTTAATCAGTGCAGGTTGCCGAAATGCTTTTGATCTTGCCTTTAATGAAGTTGGGGATATGTTTGTTTATGATGCTGATATGGAATGGGATTTTGGAATGCCCTGGTACAGACCAACCCGCATCAGTCATTCCACAAGTGGCAGCGAATTTGGATGGCGCACAGGAAATAGTAAATGGTCTCCTGCTTATCCCGATAATTTGCCACCAATATTGAATATCGGACAAGGCTCCCCTACAAGTCTGTTCAGTGGAAATAATGCCCGATTCCCCGAAAAATACCGCCGGGGTCTATTTGCTTTCGACTGGAGTTTCGGAATTATTTATGCCGTTCAATTAACGCCAAGCGGATCATCCTACAAAGCAACAGCCGAAGAATTTATTTCAGGTGCACCCTTACCTTTAACAGATGGTATAATCGGACCTGATGGTGCGATGTATTTTTTAACAGGCGGTCGTAAACTGGACTCAGATCTATACAGAGTCTACTATGGCGAAAACACTTTACCAAATACTCCATTAGTCACAAAAGCTCCGGCTGATATACTTCAGGCACGTAATTTAAGACGGCAATTGGAAACATTTCATGCCGGTCCAAATCCAAAGGCTATTAATCTGGCATGGCCTAACCTGAAAAATAAGGATCGTTATATCCGATATGCTGCCCGTATCGCAATGGAGCATCAGCCGCTTTACCTGTGGCAGGAAAAAGCATTCATAGAAAAAGACCCTCAGATACTTACTCAAGCCATGATTGCAATGGCCAGAACCGGAAACAGAGGTTTACAAATCAGGATGATCAAATCATTAATGAATATAAACTACAATCTATTGCCTGAATCTCAGCAAATAGATGTTTTAAGAGCCTATGAGTTGATAATTTCGAGAATGGGTAAACCTTATGATGCTGAAAAAATTAAATTAAGCACTTACCTAAATCAATTCTATCCTGCCAAAAGCAATGAATTGAATCGTTCCTTCAGCAAAGTTCTGGTTGCCCTGGATGACCCATTAGTAGTTCAAAAAACACTGGCCTTACTCGATGGGGTCGTGCATGACGTGGATGACCAAAAATCTTTCATGCAGTCTTCAGACCTGATTCTTCGTAATCCTCAATACGGATTGGATATTGCAGGTATGTTAGCCAAGACGCCACCTGCTCAGCAGATCTATTATGTAACGGCATTAAGTGAAGCAAAAAATGGATGGACAACTGAATTAAAAGAAAAGTATTTCAAATGGTATTATACTGCATTTGGATATAAGGGAGGGAATAGTTTTATCGGTTTTATTGATAAAGCACGTAAAATGGCTTTAGCTAACTTGCCACAAGACCAATTCGAACATTATAATAAGATTTCGGGCAATGAACTATTAACTACTAATGGGATGAAACTGGCCAGCGTGGGCAGTCCTAAAGGGCCGGGCAGAACCTGGAAATTAGATGAAGCAATAGAAGTTGTTCAAAAAGACTCAACAGACAGAAATTTTGAGCAAGGTGAAATGCTCTTTAGCGCAACCCGATGTATTTCCTGTCATAATATGAAAGGTGAAGGGGGGGCAGTTGGGCCTGCATTGAGCCAATTAGGAACACGCTTTTCTGCCCGCGATATTCTGGAGTCTATTCTTGAGCCCAATAAAGTGATATCCGATCAGTACGCTTATACTTCTTTTTACTTAAAAGATGGCGGTTCGGTAACCGGAAGACTTAAAAATGAAGATTCTGAAAAATATTATATTTCCCAAAATCCATTTGCGCCGCAAACATTGCGTGAGGTAATCAAGAGGGATGTAGTAAGAACCAGAATTTCTGATGTATCATCCATGTATCCGGGTATGGTCAATGGTTTAAATAAAGAAGAGTTAAAAGACCTGATGGCCTACCTTATTTCAGGATCAAATAAAGATCATCAGATCTACAAGCCAAAAAGTAAATAATTTAATCGCAATTAAAGGAGATTATAATTTTGGACCAACAGGCCTGGCATAATAAAATATCTAACACCGCTCAGTTGGGGGGTATTGAGACTTCTGTTATAGATAATGGAGCAGGGCGCGGAACGCGCATTGCCTGGATCAATACCGGCTCCGGCCTCCGGTTTAAGGTGGTGATCGACCGGGCTATGGATATTGCCGATGCATTTTACAATCAGCATAGCCTCGCCTGGCTTAGCCATTCGGGAATCAGTACTGCACAACCTTTATCTGATAATGGCATCGACTGGCTCAGAACTTTTGGCGGTGGATTGGTGGTCACCTGCGGACTCAGCCATGTTGGCGGCCCCGAAAAGGACGAATATGGCGAACGAGGCATTCATGGACAAATAAGCAACACCCCGGCAGAAATTGTCTCAGTCATTCAGCCTGATCCTTTATCAGGGAATATGGAAATGAGCATTAGCGGGATCATGAGGGAATCACAGGCACTTGGGCACAGAATGGAATTAAGACGTACCATTTCTGCCACACTGGGGAAATCGACTATCCGGATTCAGGATGAGGTGATTAACCGGGGAAATACCGATGCCCCGCATATGCTCTTATACCACTGTAATTTCGGCTGGCCCCTGGTTGATGAAGGAACGAGAATAATCTGGAATGGCAAATGGAAGCCGCGTGATGGAAACCCAAATAAACTATTTAAAGAAGGGAATGATTTTCATACCTGTCCCGCCCCACTTGATGATCATCGGGCTGCCGGGGAAGAAGTTGCTTTTATAGATATTGAGTCTGATAAATCAGGATTTTGCATCTGCGGACTCGAAAATCCAAAAATCGGATTAAGCCTGAACATAAGATTCATTAAAAAGCAATTACCCTGCTTAACAAACTGGCTGCATTATGGTAAAGGTGAATATGTTGTCGGACTCGAACCCGGTACAAATCCACCCATTGGGCAAAGCCGTGCAAGGCGGCAAAATGAATTAATCTTGCTTGCCCCCGGAGAAACAAGAAAATATGAATTAGAAATACAAGTTTTAAATAAAAAGGCTTAAACATTTAAGCCTGCATAACATTTTAATAAGAATATGAGTTTAGCAAAGAAAGCATTAGAACAAGGAAAAGGAATTCTCAGATTAGCCCCGACCTGGGTACCCCGTTCATTTTGCGTACCGGGAAGAAGGATCAAATTGCACCCGGATGATTATTATGTACTCGGCGGGCAACGTGGTGGTATTGATGAAAGATGGTTATCATC
>JBAZCD010000395.1:0-3457 GCA_041671205.1 Pedobacter sp. | reverse complement strand
AGGACTTTTATAAACACCTGTTGATAAACGAAGAAAATATTATAAAAAAGAAAATTACCCGGCTAACTGCGGTTATTATTGTCTCATCAAAACAAAAAAACTGAACACCAGTAAGAAACACCCGATATTCAGTTTCATCATATTATTATAAATACCTTATAATAAATTATTTATATAATTTATATTAACTATAAGTCCGGTCATGAGAGCGGATTTCATTCCACTCATTTGTTGGCGCGAAATAGCTCTTATCAGTTGATTTTAGGTGTTGTTTCAGCACATCTTCATTCAATTCAATACCTAATCCCGGAGAATTAAGCGGCACAATGGCAAAGCCCTTTTCGATCATTTTCTTCCCATCTGTTGTTTTTACCAGATCCTCCCACCATGGAATATCTACAGAATGATGCTCAAGAGCCAGGAAATTCTGAGTTGCGGCAGCGCAATGCACACTTGCCATGAAAGAAACCGGTGTTCCGGCCTGGTGCATAGCCATTGCTATTCCATACTCCTCTGCATAATCGCCAATCCTTTTCGTTTCAAGCAGACCTCCGGATGAAGCCAGATCAGGATGAATAATATCCACCGCTCTTGCATGAATCAGGGGTTTGAAATCTTTCAGAAGATACATATCCTCCCCGGTGGTGGTAGGTGTTTCCAATGCATCTGAAATTGTTTTCCATTGCTCGGTGTAAGTCCATGGCACCATATCTTCAAACCAGGCCAGTCTGTACTTATCCAAAACTTTACCCAAACGAATACTATTATTTAAATCAAAATGTCCGTAATGATCTGTAGATATCGGAGTATCATAACCCACCATATTCCGCACATTATCAACGATCTGGCTTAATTCTTCCAGACCTTTTTCAGTGATCTGAACCTGCGTAAAGGGATGTGCGGTATTTGCATACGACATCGGATTGGTTATATCTCCCCATTGCGCAAGATCTCCGGCAGGATTTTGCCATAATTTTGAATTCACTGTGGTTCCCGGCTTTCCCTTTAATTCATTGATGGAAATATCCATTTTCAACCAGGTATAACCTTGCTCCTGAATGCGGTATCTGATCAGCTTTTCCTGTTCTGCAGGTGTTCCTGCTTCAGGAGTATCAGCATATAGCCTTACCTTATCCCGGTATCTTCCCCCCAGTAATTGCCAGGCAGGGACACCATAGGCCTTGCCGCAAAGATCCCATAATGCCATTTCAACGGCACAAACACCTCCGGCCTGACGGGCAGGACCACCAAACTGCTTAATGATCTTGAAGATCATTTCCACATTACATGGGTTTCTTCCCAGAATACGGCTTTTAAGCATCAAAGCATAACGCGCATCTGCAGCATCCCTAACCTCTCCAAGGCCATAAATACCCTGATTAGTATCAATCTTAATGATTGCCGTACCTCCCATCACATTGGTCAGGCAATATCGCATATCCGTAATCTTCAGATCTGAAGGATTTGAAGACCTTTTTACATTTTGTGTGGTATGCGCAATGGTATCTTCAACAGACAGATTCATTAATCCACCTAAGGCAATACCACCCAATGCTGTTTTTTTAAGAAAATTCCTCCTGTTGGTGCCGGTCTCCGGATTATTGATTTCAGCCTGCCTTGAAGCAGCATAGGCCTTTTCTTCTTCCTTATTTCTTGAGATTAACCCTTGTAAAGTGCTTTTCATATCGTTTAAATTTCAAATTAATAAAATATCAATGTTTCTTACCCAAATAGGCATCAAGTTGTTCAGAAGTGTACATGGTCTTTTTAGGGTACTTAGCCAGCCAGGCCCTGAATTCATTTTTTATGACCTCAGTCCAGTCCCCATGGATCTCCCCTGAAAGATATTTGCCCTGTTTCAGCAATAACCGTTCGAACTCATCCCGCAAACCGGTCAGTTCATTTGCTTTTACCAGGTCCTCAACAAGATGAGCCGGAATAAATACTACCCCATAATCATTTGCAAATACAATGTCACCCGGAAAAACAGTCACTTCACCAACACGGATCGGTGCATTGATCGAAGTTGGGGTCATGTCCCTGATAAATGAGGGATCATGTCCTTTCACCCATGCATTAAAACCTTCAGTATCCCTAAGCTCCTGCATATCCCTGATCGATCCATTAAAAACCACTCCTTTACCTGTTTTAGCATAAATCGAATTTCCAAGGCTGGATCCAATCAGGGTTCCATCTTTCACCTTAGCAAAACCATCTGCTACATAAACATCTCCTTTACTTAAAATATCGATCGGCCATATATTATATCCGCCACGCTGTGAACGTCCTTCCCTCCGACCCTGTGCTTTCACCAGTGTATCAAGATCTGGCCTTGAGGGCATAAACTGTGCAGTGACCACACGACCAACCATGGTTTGTCCTGTTTTTAAAACAGTCCAGTTCTTCTCCACCTGATTGCGGTAACCTTTACTTAACAGATAACCCCATATCTGCTCCAGTGTATTGTATTGTAAACGTTCAAGCACGAGTTCTGATACCATAGGGCGACCATCTGCCAAACGCTCACCTTTCCACAAAGCAGTCATTTCTTTTACATATTCAGGACTGGAACCAATATGTTGAGCACCTACAAAAACCGCATTCAGGAGAATCAGCAGGAATAAAATTGATTTCTTGTACATAATAATATTTTCCTTTTAGTTAAATAATTTTATAATTTCAGAACTATAATTCCAGATGAACTGTTTATGGATTTTTACTTTATACTAAGTTAAAAATTATCAGGCTTAAAGTATATGAACCTGAACCTCAATTAAATATAATATTAAAAATCTTTGGCACCATTATTTCAGTACTTAAATCGGCTGACAACCATGCAGCCAAAAGAAATTATGAAAAATATACTAATCATATTTGCATTTGCAGCTATTGTTTCAGGATGTAACAGTAACGCGAATGAGAATGCTAAAATAGATCAGGACTCGATCAGAATGGTTAATCAGCTTGATAGCTTTAAAAGAGCTGCAACAGCAGATTCGGCGGCACTTGCAATAGCAAAGGAAAGAGCGAACACTAAAAATCAGTTTCAATCATCAGGAACCTCTTCAAAATCGGTAAGTTCATCGACGAGCTCAACAACTCCGAAAAAAGGCTGGAGTTCTGCAGCTAAAGGTGCAGTTATCGGTGGAGTTATTGGTGCGGGAACAGGAATTATCGTTGACAAAAAAGATGGCAGAGGTGCTGCAATAGGCGGGGTTGTTGGTGCAGGAACAGGCTACGTAATTGGCAGGGAGCAGGATAAAAAATCAGGAAGAGTAAATCAATAATAATTTCTACCTAAGAAAAAAAAACGCCCTGGTTTAAAATTTAAGCCGGGGCATATTTTTAGTCTTGGCTCTTGATACTTGATACTCATTACTTACGACTTAAGCACCCGCTGTATCTCATCCAGCTTCATCAAAGCTTCTACAGGGGTAAGTGTATTTACTTCCAGATT
>JBAZCD010000394.1:0-3467 GCA_041671205.1 Pedobacter sp. | reverse complement strand
GTCGCATATCTCGAAAAACAATTCAAAGCCGCCGGACTGGAACCGGGAAATGGCAGCAGCTATCTCCAGGAAGTTCCCATGGTCAATATTCAGACCAGCGCATCTCCGGATATGCAGGTTGTATCGCCGAAAGGCAGCTTTAAATTAAAGGTTTTTGACGATTATGTCATATGGACCGATAAGATCACCGATAAAGTCAGCTTCGATAATGATGAGGTGGTCTTTGCCGGATACGGAGTTGTCGCACCGGAGTATAACTGGGATGATTATGCCGGTCTTGATGTTAAAGGAAAGATCGTCATGGTGATGGTGAATGATCCGGGATTTGCTGCCGGAGATTCCAGCTTATTTAAAGGCAAGACGATGACCTATTATGGGCGCTGGACCTACAAATTTGAAGAAGCTGCACGTCAGGGTGCAAAAGGTTGTCTGATCGTTCATACCACCGAGGGTGCAAGCTATCCATTCACTGTAGTTCAGAATAACTGGAACGCATCCAAACTGAGATTGGATGATCGCGGAAAAAGCAATGCTTATACCGATATCAATGGATGGCTTTCGCTACCGGCTGCAAAGAAATTAGTTGCTGCTGCCGGACAAGATTCGACAAACTTCTTCGCACAGGCCGACAAAAAAGGATTTAAACCCCTTGCTTTGGATCTTAAACTGAGTACCAGCGTTGCCGTTAAAACCATATTCAACAAATCACATAATGTCATCGGCAAAATAACAGGTACCAAACGCCCTGATGAAGTGATTATCTACACTTCACACTGGGACCATCTTGGAATCGGCAAACCCGATGAAACTGCCGATTCAATCTATAATGGTGCATTCGACAATGCCAGCGGCACCGCCGGACTGATCGAACTGGCCCGGGCATTTAAAAGCCTGAAAGTTCAGCCTGAACGTACTATTATTTTGCTTGCAGTAACTGCCGAAGAACAGGGGCTTTGGGGCTCGGCATATTATGCTCAGAACCCAATTTATCCCGCATCAAAAACGGTAGCAAATATTAATATTGATGGGCTAAATCCTTTTGAAAAAACAAAAGACATTATTATTGTTGGCGAAGGACAATCAGAACTGGAAGAATATCTGAAAGAAGCTGCAGAAAAAGCAGGACGGGTTGTTGCATTTGAAAATCATCCTGAAGCAGGATATTACTACCGCTCCGACCATTTTAATTTTGCTAAAGTTGGTATACCAGCTCTCTATACTTCAAATGGCATCGATGTAATTGGCAAAGAAGCCGGCTATGGTGAGAAAAGAGAAAAAGAATACACTGAAAAACATTATCACCGTCCTTCAGATGAATTTGATTCTGCAACATGGAGCTTTGAAGGTGGGCTGGAAGATTTGAAACTGTTCTTTCAGGTAGGTAAACGATTAGCCTTCGAAGAAAAGATGCCTCAATGGAAAAATGGTTCAGAATTTAAAGCCATTCGGGAGAAGAAATAATAAGCTTAAAGATTGCCAGCTATTTATTAGGTCGCGGCATCCGCCGCGAGGACTAATCAGATTTATTTAGGCAGATTCCGGCCCCCGAGCCGGAAAAAGACTCTCGCAAAGACGCAGAGACGCAAAATATACCATCTAAAATAAATGATTTTATATAACCTGTAGCCATTTGCGTCTTGGCGTCTTTGCGAGAATAAAATTTGAGAATTACTAAAGGAAAATTGATACCACAACCCTTAGTCATGATAGGTTGCAATGGCTTAAATAATGACATTGAGCTTGACCCGAGACCTAAATTTGCCTCTTGTCAGTTATAAAGTATGAGGTCGTGGCATGCGCCACGATGAAATCAATTTTAAAATAGAGGTGATGCTCTCGATATATTGACAATTGGTATTTTAAAAATGAGGTCGTGGCTTTCGCCACGAGGACAAACCAATATTTAAAAACAGGAGATTCCGGCCTCCGCCGGAATCGGATTACACACCAATCTACTGTCATGGCGGGCTTGGCCCGCCACCAACTCCTGAAACGCTGATTACCACCTTCGAAACAGGCACAAATTAGGCCCACATTAAACGCACACAAAACCCATATTTTTGTGGTTTTGTGTGCGTTTAATGTGCGTTTCCTCCGTATTTAGTATGCGTTTCCTTATAAGCAGATACGAACATTTTTTCAACCTGTCTCCCACTCAGGGATAAGTGGATTTTAAGGTGTTGATCAGAGCGCTTTCTCAATGGGATTTTGAATAAGATTCAATCCTATTCAAACTATAATTAACTTAGCGCTCTCTATGAATAAAGAACTGCTAAAAAAGATTTTTGCGCTCAGCCTTTTAATACTGATTTCCGGAAATGGTTTCAGCCAGATGAAGCTGATTAAGAAACTCCTTTCAAATGAAGCCGATACGACCCGCGGTAGTAGTTTCCTGCCTCTCCCGGCATTTGGGTACTCCCAGGAAACAGGTGCAGAAATCGGGGTAGCAAGCCTTTATTCATTTTACACCGACCGGAAGGACACCTTAATGCGCACTTCGCGAATTACAGGTTTGATAACCTTTACGACAAAAAAGCAAAGCAACTTCGCTCTGAAATCAGATATCTGGACACCAGGGAACAAATTTCACGTAACCTCTGAAATCCGTTATAGAAATTTCCCTTTCAATTTCTACGGGATTGGTAATTCTACCCTGGAACTGAATGAAGACCCCATCACCCAAAAACTTTTCAAGCTCAATGCAGGGCTGGAAAAAAAGCTGGGTAAAAATATTTATACAGGAATGAGCATGGGTTATGAATCCTACCGGTTTGAAGATAAAGTAGTGGGAGGGATTTACAGCAATGATCCGGGTATCAGGGATAAAGATGGAGGTCGGGTTTTCTTTTTAGGAATTACGCAAATCTTTGATAACCGAAATACGAATACCTATACCACAAAGGGATCATTCCTGAAATTCAATTATTCTTATGCCCCGGATTTCTTTGGTGGTGATCATTTCAGTGGGAGCCTGCTTAAACTTGACCTGCGAAACTTTCATAGTCTGAGCAAGAAAACAACCCTCGGTCTAAATGCTCATTATCAAACCATTAGCGGGAGTACCACCCCTTTCTATTTACTCCCACAACTAGGCAGTGATGAAATGATGCGTGCATATTATGCCGGACGATTCCGTGATCAGAATTTATTAGCCCTGCAAGGTGAACTCAGGCTCAGACTAAATCCACGATTTGGGTTAGTGGGATTTGCCGCTGCCGGCAATGTCTATTCAGGGGGCGATTTCAAATTGATTCAACTCAAGCCCAGTGTTGGCGGCGGATTCAGATACTTCTACGACATCGAACGTGGACTGAGCGTAAGAATGGATTATGCTATCGGCGAACAGAATCCCGGAGAAAAGAGACAAAAAGGTCTCTATCTTAGTCTGGGTGAGGCGTTTTAATCATTATTCATCACTATTGCCAGAATAAAAATTACTTTTCTTCGACCCCGAAGGTGCAATGTCA
>JBAZCD010000393.1:0-3468 GCA_041671205.1 Pedobacter sp. | reverse complement strand
GTAATGTGTCAGTATCCTGCACACCAAGGGTTTGAGCAATTTCACGTAGCTCAGAAACGAGCTTATCGTTCAATTTATTACTATCCAGCATTAAATATGGGTTATGTTATTTGGGATTTCAGTTCAGTAAATTTATCCGGAAGATCGACGACACAAGAATTTTTGTAAAAGAAATGTGATTGAAATAATTATTGTGATTTCCTGAATTCAGGAGTAAATTGAGATTATGACACAATTCTATGCAATATTATGAAATAAAACAAAATTTTATTTTTTTTTTTTAAGGTTGAGAACCCATCTTTATTTAATTTCGCTCAATTTCCGCAGAAAATAATGAACAGAGAGCAATTAATCGCCCAGATAAAAATAAAGAAATCTTTTCTTTGTGTCGGACTCGATACTGATATAGCGCTCATTCCGAGCTTTTTATTGAATTACGAAGATCCGGTACTGGAATTTAATAAGCGGATCATTGATGCTACGCATGATCTTTGTGTGGCATATAAACCCAACAGCGCATTTTATGAAAGCAGGGGACTTGCTGGATGGAAAAGTTTAATTGAAACTTCAAAACATATTCCTTCTGACTGTCTGGGAATTATCGATGCCAAACGCGGAGATATCGGGAATACCTCGTCTATGTATGCCAAAGCCTTTTTTGATCAGGCTTCGTCAGGGATGAATTTTGATGCCATTACCATCGCGCCTTACATGGGTAGCGATTCTGTAAAACCTTTTCTGGCATTTCAGGATAAATGGGTCATATTACTTGCTTTAACTTCGAATGAGGGTGGAAAGGATTTCCAGTATATTGAAACAGGAACAGGTCGCCTGTTTGAAAACGTTATTCAGAAAGCCAATACCTGGGCCGGTAATGACCGCATGATGTATGTTGTAGGTGCCACCCGTGGCGAAGAGTTTTTGAATATAAGAAAATATGCCCCCGATCACTTCCTTTTAGTTCCGGGAGTGGGAGCCCAGGGCGGAAGTCTGCAGGATGTTTGCAGGTACGGACTATCCAAAAGCTGCGGACTGCTGGTCAATTCCTCCAGATCAATAATTTATGCCTCATCAGGTGAGGATTTTGCTGAACGTGCCAGGGAAGAAGCTAAAAAGCTTCAATCTGAAATGGAAATATTACTTCAGGGTATTGGTTTTTAAATACTGCCGCTCCTACAGTTCTTAGTACCGTTCAATCATATTTTTTCAGTGCCTGAATTATTTTCAGCACATTAAGAATATGACTGTTCCCGAAGATCTGCTTCATTATTTATGGAAGTTCCGCTTATTTAAAGAGCGGGAACTTAAAACCTCATCCGGAGAACATCTGGATATTATCCGGCCCGGTCTTCATAATCAGCATGCCGGCCCTGATTTTGAGAACGCAAAAATTCGTATCGGCGACACTTTATGGGCCGGAAATGTGGAGATCCATGTCCGCTCTTCCGACTGGCATCGTCATCAGCATCAGTTTGATCGTGCCTATGATAATGTCATTCTGCATGTTGTCGCCCGGCATGACCAGGCCATTTTCAGAACCGACGGGACAGAGATAGCGGTGCTTGAGATTGGTAACCTGATTCCTGAGAACATAAGGGATAATTATTTCTTGCTGATGGCAGGACTGAACTGGATTCCTTGTGAGAAGAAAATCAGGGAAGTTGATGAATTCTATATAAAGAATTGCCTGACAAGAGTATTGGTTGAACGTTTGGAGGAAAGAACCGAACAACTCACATCCTTGCTTACAGAGTTTAAGGGTAGCTGGGATGATGCATTCTATATTACACTGGCCCGGAATTTCGGATTTAAGACCAATGCCCTTCCATTTGAAATGCTTGCCAGGTCTTTGCCTCAGTCTTTACTGGCCAGATATAAGAACCGCTCTTTACAAATTGAAGCCCTGATCTTTGGCCAGGCAGGATTTTTGAATTCAGATTTCAGGGATCAATATCCGAGGCAGCTCAGAAATGAATACCGGTTTCTGCGTAAAAAGCACGATCTGAATCCTGTGGATAACTATTTGTGGAAATACATGCGATTGAGACCCCGGAATTTTCCAGCCCTCAGACTGGCCCAGTTTGCCGCTCTGGTATTTAGATCAAATCATTTATTCTCTAAAATTCTGGATGAAAAGGATATCAGGATGTATTCAGACATGTTCAGTAAACTTCCATTAAATTCCTACTGGGATAGCCATTTTCATTTTGATCGGGAATGCAGGCAATTTTCAACTTCGCTGGGAGCGGAGGCTATCGATAACATTCTCGTTAATACAGTTTCTGTTTTTTTGTTCGCATTCGGCATTCGTACAGGAAGCGAAATGTATAGAGAACGAGGGATTAGCATGCTCGAAAGCCTGAAACCTGAACGGAATGCAATCATTAGCAGGTTTAATGAAATTGGGGTAAATTCAGACAACTCAGCTTTTACGCAAGCACTCATGCAATTAAAAAAATCATATTGCGATCAAAAGAAATGCTTATCTTGTGAAATTGGAATTAAATTTTTGAACAAGTAAGATGTTGCAGCAGTTTATTACATTTTTTGAAAAACGTTCTTTTGGGGTATGCACCTATCTTGGAGAACGTTTTGATATTTCCATTTCAAAGATCAGGCTGTTTTTTATTTACTCATCTTTTCTGGCTGTAGGGTTTCCGCTGATATTTTATGTTTTTGCCGCCATTGTACTGGATATCAGGCATTATATTAAGAGGATCAGAGCCAGTGTATGGGATTTTTAAAAAATAGAACACCCTGATTCAGGGTGCTCTATCCCTTTAAAAAACTACTGAAATTTAATATTTCCTCTTAATTCACCTGAACCTACAGTTGAGCTGTGAATGTTCACATACCATTTGCCGGCCAGGAGCTGTGCTGCCTGGACATCAGTTAAGGCAATCGTCACGCCGCTCAATGTTCCGCTGCTTGCTGTTGAAAAGCCGGTTATTGCAAGAGCCACTCCCGAACTTACTGCATCACTGCCGGTATCTGAACCATGAAAATGCATGTTCGAAGTAGTTGCTGCGGCGTTTCCCAGTTGCCAGGTAATTTTGTAGGTGATTGTTTTCAAGGTTGGGTCGTAAGAAATCTCTGCCGTACCGCTTCCGCTGGTAGTCACTGCCGGCACTTCCTGTGCACCGCTTAATGTTATGGTAGCCTTTTTGATCAGGCTGACAGGTTCTTCCACTTTCTCCTTTTGGCATCCTGTAAGTACGAATACAGAAAGCAAAATCAGGGATATTGTTTTAATGGATCCAATGAATAGGGACTTTTTCATAAATTTTTTCGTTTAGTTTGAAGTACCTACGAGAAGAAATCGGGTTTGGTTGTTTTTCAGGAAAAAAAAATGGCTTTCTCAGGAGAGTATCTTTGCAATTTCAACAAAACCTTTTTCAAAAGCCTTGTCAGCGGCCGTTTTGCCGTCTTCCATTTTGGCATTAACATTGGCCCCGGCTTCCAGTAAAA
>JBAZCD010000392.1:1772-3501 GCA_041671205.1 Pedobacter sp. | reverse complement strand
GATCGATACAGATCTGAACACTGATCCTGACTCTCCGGCTGATGTGCCTCTGAACCTCATGCTACCGGCAATCCAGCAGGAGATGGGCTACAATCTGGCTGGAAATGATCTTGTTCGTACATCCAATATCTGGATGCAGCAATTTGATGGAGTTGACCGTCAGTCATTTACAGAAGCCCGTTACCAGTTATTACCGGCAGATGTAAATAATGTCTGGAACGCATTCTATACCGGCATATTTATGAATTCCAAGGTTTTCACAAACAAAGCCTTAGCAAAAGAGTCTCCTCACAATGCAGGTGTTGGTAAGGTGATGACTGCCACAACATTAGGAATTACAACGGATCTTTTTGGTGACATGCCTTTCAGTGATGCTTTCAAGGGCAATGAAAATGTTCTGAAGCCAAAATTTGATACCCAGGAAACACTCTACACTACAATTAATACTTTGCTTGATGAGGCTATTACCGATTTGAGCAGTACGACAAATACTATAGCTGTTGGAGGAGATGTAGTTTACGCTGGTAACGTTGCCAAGTGGATGAAAGCAGCTTATTCAATAAAGGCCCGGTATGCTCTTCAGCTGTCGCTGGTAAATGGCAATACTGCATACACTGATGCTCTTACAGCTGCAACAAATGGCTTTTCTTCAAATCTTGATGATTTTATGGTTCCTTGGAACGCAGATAACAAGAATCCGATTTTTCAGTTTATGGAACAACGTACCGATATTCGTATGTGCGCTACTCTTATTGATATGATGAAATCCAATTCTGATCCTCGTTTGCCTTTCTATGCTCTTGTAGATGCAGGTGGTCAATATACAGGTAGTATAGCAGGTTCAGAAAATGATCTGGCATCAAAACCAGGTAATTACATAGCAGGTGCTACTGCACCGTCTGTAATAATGTCTTATTCCGAACTTAAATTCATTCAGGCAGAAGCCTACTTCAGACTTGGACAAACTGCCCCCGCTCAGGCTGCATATGAAGCTGCAGTTGCAGCATCAGTTCTTAAAGTTACCGGAAATGCTAACACCGCCTGGCTTGCAGCCAATATAAATGGAGTTACTGTAACTCTTAATCTAATTCTGAGTCAAAAGTATATAGCAACATTCGGTACAAATCAGGCTTTTGCTGATTACAGAAGAACAGGACTTCCTGTTATTGGTCTTCCATTGGGAGCAACACTGCCCTCTATGCCGGTAAGGTTCCCTTATGGACAGGAAGAGATTACATACAATGGTGCTAATGTTCCTGATGTTAATATCAGTACGAAATTGTGGTGGGATAACAATTAATAATTAAAATGTATATATCATGAAAAAAATACTTCTGGTAATATTTGTGTTTCTCGCCGCAGGAGTTTTAATGCCGTCGTGCGACGAAGTAGAAACTGGATTTGATAAATTAACAAGCGAGCCTGCTACGGGTGCTTCTTATTATGTGCAGTTTATTAATGCAACCAAATCATATGAAACAGGTGTTTCAGAATCGGGTGACCTGGTAGAGGTTGAAAAGCCGGTTGCAGTTGTATTGATGGGAATGCCCCAGTCTGCACCCATAACTGTTGACCTTGGTGTTGACCCATCTTCTACAATGACACCAAGCATGTATACTCTTTCAGCAAACAGTATAACGATAGATGCAGGACAAACATCAGGTTCAGTTACATTTAAAACCATTGCAGCAAGTATGCCTGTTGGCCAGACCGTGAAGCTGGTTTTGAC
>JBAZCD010000392.1:0-1762 GCA_041671205.1 Pedobacter sp. | reverse complement strand
TGACTATTAGTGCTGGTGAGCATAACTCACCTAATCCAGCTGCAGTTAAACTGACCTATAGTGTAAAACGTATCGAGTTTTGCCCGCTTGCAAATGGTGTATCCAGTCTGGTTGGTACATGGAGCGGTTCTGACGCCGGTTACACTGTTAGTGATATAATATCAACTGTTAGTACTACCAAACTTAAAGTTGAAAATATCAGTGAACAGTTTATTGCAGATTTCTGGGGTGAGAATGTGGTCGCAGCCGGAGACTTTTTAATGACTGTAACAGGTAATGGGCTCATCGACATACCGAGACAGTACATTTATACAACTGTATATCAGGGAGATCAATATGATTACGAGATCAAAGGATCAGGTAAGTGGGAAAACTGCGGTGCAAAACCCAAATTAATTTTTACCTATGATATTTACTACCCTGGTGATGCAGATGGACTTGCAAAAACATATGCAGCATACCTTGGAGGCATTCCTTATCTTACTGCTACTCTTACAATGAGCAGTAAATCGGATGAAATTGTAAATCAAATTATGGGTACCAGATTTAAACCGATTAATCCCTCACTTAAACCAAAGAGGTAATAAAGAGAAATCTTCTAAACTATAAAAGAGGCTGTCCGAATAGGGGCGGCCTCTTTTTTTATGCCTGTTGGTGCTTTTTATTAATTTACTTCATAACCTTATTGCAGAAGGTCGCCAGCTTCAAAAGCTCACCAGGTTCTTTTATATTAAGTTCTGATTCTTTAATGAAATCTTTCAATTGATCCTTTTTCTCTGGAAAGATATTAAGAAGCTGTCGTTCATTCATGAATCTGTGCATCTCATTATTCATTCTTAACCAGAAAATTTCATAAGGTTCTACTTCAAATTCTTCAGGTAATTTAAGGTTATATGTTTTTCTGGCACCAGAAAGAATTGCTACAGAGGTTGGTCCTGAAGTTTGTGAAGTGGTACCTAAAGCTGCAGGCCTTCCTTTTGAGATCAGATCGCTTTTATGCTGAATAAAGAAAGAAATCCTGTCATTCAGAATCACTTCGTAGAATGCTTTCTCGAATGGGATAAACACTCTTTTGCTGATATAAACTGTATCAACGCTCTCGGGTTTAATTAAATCCAGCACTGATCCATTCTGATAAAAAGTCATCTTTTCAGTAAGAGTGTTGTAATTCATTGCAGCTTTAGTAAGTTTTCCTGTTTTCAATTTCATTATACCATTGTCGAAGTGAGAGAACAGGTATTGAGGAAGATTCACTAAGGAGTCGGTTTGCGCTATTAACTGGCTTACAATGTTTAATAGGAACATCGTTAACATCGTCATCTTATTGACATGGTAAATACTTTTCCGTTTCATGTTTAGTATTTTAAAATTTAGGATTATTAGCGTTATTGTTCAAGGATAATGATTAAATTCTAAAATTCATAATTATTTATTGATTTCCATAACTTATGCTTTTAATGAATTTACTGCAACTCTCACTCTTGACGCTGCAAAAGGAGTAGTTGTCGGTGTTCGCTCTGTAAAATCACAGTCAGAGATTGATGAGCTTCATTCTTTTAAGAAGAATATGCTTATAAGTAAATAGCTGGCTTAGGAACCTTAATTTTATTTTTTATTGATATAATGATCGTTTCTAAATTTGTTAATACCAGATCTTGCACGGATCAACTAATAATTATTATTTTTTACTTTGGAAAATTAATAAACATCCTCTATATTTGGGAGGTTAAGTTAAAACCTAAAACTAAATTTGTATGAAGAA
>JBAZCD010000391.1:0-3502 GCA_041671205.1 Pedobacter sp. | reverse complement strand
TCCTTCAATCAAGTGGCCAGCCATAAATCCCCATTTCAAAATATAAATTCTTTGATCTGTCAGAACCACACTTTCACCGTGAGTACCCTTTAGTTTCGCAAGAACATTTTTTTCTTTGATATTTTTTTCAAACAATTTTTTCCCTCTAAAGCCAAGAGGTTGAATTAAATTATTGTCTTTCATATTTGTTAAATTATATTTTTGACTCTTATAAAGTACTTTTAGATAACTAAAGCCCCCTCAGGTTTGGGCTTTCACGGTTGCACGCTAGACCCGCCCCTGGCGAGGGCTTTGACTGCGTGCAACCGCTTAATTTGTAACTTAATTTTCCCTCTTTTTAGTGCTTTTGTCAACGTTATTTGATGTATTTAATGATGCAGTTTTGCAGTCTGGAACTCATCTCAAGCACAGGATCTTTTAGTAAAAAATTGATTTGTTCTCTTGTCTCTTCCTGGACCGGAGACTGCATAGTGTAATCTTCCGCCAATAATTCTTGAAGGAATTGTTTTATCCTTGATAGGTCATTGGACAGTTGGCTGTTCTCCTCGATAATTGTTTGGATAGCCGCATCCTCATCGTTCTGATGTAGAAGCTTTTCATCATCTTTTAAAATTACTATTCGAAGTAGAAGGGATAAACAATTTTTTCTGATTTGATTGGTAATTAATATACCCATCTCAACAAGTTCGTAGATACCATGCCTACATTTGTCGAGTATAATCAAGTATTTTAATTCAGGTACTGATAATCGATTGAATGAATCGTAATCTCTGGATTGCGTGGCGTACTCATTGAGGGGTTCGAGCTCAAGCTCCTCAACAAGCTTGTCTATTCTTTTTTCTAAGCGTGATGGCATCTTCTAATGCTTTTAATTTCTTATTATCATTAATGGATTCTATTGTGCTCCGAAATTGGCCACATAAAGAACTTATTGCGTTTGCCTTTTGATAGGTCATGGGTCGTGTTCGTAGCTTGTTGATCGTATCTTCAATTATTGGTAAAAGATCTTCTATATTCTGCAACTTTACTGGATCAAACGATTCTGCGTCTTTCCTTGGTTTTGGCGCCATCCCACCTAGGGTAGCGGCTGCATGGTGTAGGTCTATGGTTTCGGGATTATGTGCAAAACAAAAATTACTATCTGACATGGCGTTTGCCCTGCATCTACTCCCATTCGCTTGATAAACGCATTGCATACTAGCTTTTGCTTATGACTGGTTATTATCTAGTCTGCTATGTTCGATATACTCATCTAAATACCAGATGACTATCTGGTTCAATAGCTTAATCATTGTTGTGCCTCTGCTGTAGGCCTCGACCTTTAAGCGGCGATGCAGATTGAAATCAATGCGAGTCAATTTAGTATGTTTTTGATGTTGCATAATTTACTAATTAACCTCTCGGAGGTTTTCGTCAGACCCCTTTCCCAGAATCTAAAGGATAGATTATGAGATCATCCTTTGAGTTCTTGGGGTACCTCGTCCGTTTAGTTAATGAGACTAAATGGTTTGAGTTCGGGCCCACTACTTAACCGAGTTTCAGCCCTCTCGGTAGCCAGGTGGGCGGCTATTCCAGGGTTGTGGTTGGTACCACTAGTCCAACTTTTTATTTAAAAAGTGGGGCTAGTAGAGTCAACTCTCTTTTTATCTCTCTGCTTAATAGTGAGTAACATATCCATAAAATAAATGAGATTAGTTTGAATAGATGAACAATCGCCAGCAGTGAGATTCTTAGGGTAGTGTTTTTGGAATACTCGCCTTGTTTTGCTTTCTGTTAAGGGCTTCATGTTGTATAAATAAAAATCCACGGTTCGACTACCGTGGTTGGTCTTTACTTTTAAACAAAGAAAATGGATTACAAACACGATAGCCGAATGATTCGACTAATTAGCGCCTCTTTCATTCCTTAAGTCCTAATCTCGGAATGCGTATTGCGCTGGTGTTTGGCACGTTTTTATACGAGGTGCCCATGGCGTCAGCATTAGGATGCCTAAAAGGCCTTTTCTTCGTTTTTGGTTGTTAATATCCTAATCATGACAGTTATTATGAGATGGTCAAGCCTTAGCTTGTGGATAAGTGGCTAACCTTAGCCAAAAAGTCTAACAAAGTCTAACAAAGTCTTCAACTTGAGTACATCAAATGTTTGCAAGTAATTGCTATCTATGATAAATTCAGATTACGATGAAAAGCACAAAATACTACAAAACAAAAGAAGTTCAGAAATTACTCGGTATTTCTAAACATACTGTTTGGCGTTATATAAAGTCAGGAAAACTCGAGGGCATTAAAAAGGGCAAAAATTGGTTAATCCCGGCTGAACAGCTAGGCGTTCAGAGTGATGCTGATGTAAATAAGGCTCCTAATATCACTAGGGTAAATTTTTCACCCAAACAAAAGCAAATCCTAACAACCTTAAACAAACGATATGGAAAGGGATTTGCGGATATTTATGAATCAATACAATTTTTATTTCAATTTCAACCTCCTGACTGGGAGGCACTGCTATCTCATGAGATCAGAGAGCTTATTAATTTAATCCCAATAGTTGTTCTCGAAGATCAATTAAAAAAAAGGGAATATGGGAAACAAATTATTCAACTCATTCAAAATAATGTTGAGGATTTGCGCACCGTACTCTCTGCAATCGATAAATCTGAGCAAATTACTTTAAGTAAAGGGCAACAGCGTTTTTTTAACAAGTTGATTGAGCTGACAGACCAATTAATTTATGCAAACAACAACCCCGAGGCCTTAATGGAATCGATTCGAGCTTTATCATCTAGTAATCCGTACATAACCGCTCAAGAGAAAAGTGCTGTAGCAAAAAACATACAGTATATACATGAGGCCATTGGCCCCCGGCCTGCTCATCATGAATGGATTCAACAAAAAGATTCTAAACTTAAGCCGTCTACTGGACGGTATTTAGATATTTTGTCCACATTAGATGATTTGCTATATGGATTGATTGCAGAACATAGATTTGTCGGTGATTTGAATGAAATTGATGAGATCCTTAAAATCGATCACCCTAGTGATGATGATGCAAAAAGGTTGAAACAAATGATCAAATTAGATCCGGAGAAACAATCTACCGAATCAAAGATACGATACGTCTTCGAAAAATGTAGAAACCCTGTTTGGATAAAGAAACTATACGATTTTGGTTTTTTTAATGCCCCACCGGAAATAAAAAAGGAAGGGGAATACATACAAACTCCCGTCTGGGCACAAAGTCAGTCGTTAATTCATATTGTAACTAGAGAAAAAGATTTTGTGTTAAAAATTATTACTCAATTTCAGTATATTAAAAATCCACGAGTAATTGAAGATTTTGTTTCCGCTTCTTTATTATTGGACATAAGTGGCTTGAAAAGAGTCGCAGAACTTGCAATACAAAATGAATGGGTAAAAATACCGTATGCCCATAAACTTTTTGAATATCTTACTGATTTGGCTGGTAAGCTAATTGTACATGATCAATTTACCCAATTAGGTTGGCA
>JBAZCD010000390.1:0-3514 GCA_041671205.1 Pedobacter sp. | reverse complement strand
AAAGGAACATCATCGTTAACATTAAAAATTCTTTGTCCGTATAGATATCCATTATTTTTATAATATCTGCCGGTAACAAAGAAGTAAAGATTTTTTACTGGAGAAATCGGACCGCTTAATGTTAGCTGAAGATTTCTTTGTGCAAGATCCCAGGGTTGATCCAGGTTCTTAAAAATATCTGAGTGATTAGTAAAATAACTGCCAACATATCCTGTAACATAAGCTTCAAATTTATCTGAGCCGCTTTGAGTGACAATATTAACAACACCTGAAAGAGCTTGTCCATATTCAGCATTAAACGTACCGCTTATAACTTCCATCTGTCTGACTGATGAATTTTCAACCTGTACACCAAATCCGCCGTTAAAAGCATCGGTAACTGAAACTCCGTCAATCAGATAAGCAACATCATTAGATCTGCCGCCTCTAAAGTGTCCATCGATAACGCCTGCTTGCAGGTTTACTATTTGCCCGATACTTTCAACAGGCATCATTCTAATTTCCTCAGACGAAATAGTAACAGAGGTAGAAGTAAGATCTTTTTGAACCAATGGTCTCTGAGATGTAACAACAACTTCCTGGTTCAACTGGATAACAGAACTGTTAAGTTTTATATCAAGATTAGTAGTAAGGTCTATATTAACCCTAACTTTTTCCACAATAATTTTTTGATATCCAACAGCACTAAATATAACCCGATACTCGCCAGGAGGAATATTACCGATAGAAAAATATCCATCTAAATCTGCAGAAGCACCTAAATAAGTCCCTTCAATAATAACGTTTGCACCAACAATAGGTTCACCCGTTTCTTCGTCTGTAACATAGCCGGAAATTTTTCCAGTTGTTCCTGCAAACAAAGGGACAGAAAATATCAGCACTGCAAACAGCGTTAAAAGCTGATGGATTCCCTGAGGCTTAATAATATATTTTTTTAACTGATCAATCTTGTTCATTTCGTTTTCCTGATAAAATTATAATTCTCCTGATACTAAAATGAGAACAAAAGAAAAGGCACGGTGGTAAGCCGTGCCTTTATAAGATTACTTAAGGAGCATCATTTTGTTTGTTTGAACAAAAGAACCGCTTTCTAATCTGTAGAAATAGATTCCACTTGATAAACCGGAAGCATCAAATGAAACATTATAGCTGCCTGAGGTGTAATCACCTTTTACGAGTGTTGCTACTTCTTTACCAAGTACATCGTAAACTTTAAGTGTAACAAATCCTGCTTCTTTTAATGCAAACTTAATTTGGGTGCTCGGGTTAAAAGGATTTGGATAATTTTGAGTTAGTGCATACTCAGTAACCTGTTGACCTTCATTTTCAACACCAACCGGATCCCATAAATTACCAATCCAGGTGTGAGACCATCTTCCAACATCTCCCCAGGATTGATCTTCATTGTTAATTGAATAGCACATTATACCTTCTCTTGTATTTGTCAGGTCAGCATCGTTGATTGAGTAGTCAATTGGAATTCTATAACCTTCAACCGGAACAAATACATTATCGCTACCCGGAACAGCTAGATCTGCCCAGCTTATTCTGAATTCAACTTTATAACCAGTCCCAGCTGCTTCACCGAAGTAATAATTCTCACCAAGTCCAACAACACTATCAGCACCGCTTATTCCATCAAGCACTACTCTGTTATAAGCAAATCTAAAATGATAATCAGGGTTTGCACCTCTTCTTAATGAACCATGAGGAGCACCGTGCCAATTGTATAATCCTAAGAAAAGATCCGGGCAATCATTTAAATATGATGTCGTTTGAGCACTTGGAACAAAAACATCATCAGTAATATCAAAGGCAACGTATAAGTAATTTGCATCCACAGCAACCCAGGATAAAACAGATAAATCTGCATCACTACTTATTTGTGTATTTGGAGCTATATAACCATTGCCCTCTGAAATAAACATTCTGAAAGGCGTAATTGACTGCCATTCACTTAAATCTCCATCAGCAACAAAAACAGGTGCATTTAAAGAAAGGGTTGATACACCTTTTGCCATATTTGTCACTGCATCACTGTTTAAACTAACAACACTTTGATTACCTGCAGCATCTTTGCAAACTATTGCATAGTAATAGGTAGTATTCTGATTTGTATTTGGAGCAAGTAATAAGTGTGTTGCTAAAACAACATTTTCTGCAATATTAAATTTAACTACCTCAACACCTGCTGCTGTAATATCTGTTATTGGATTTTTGCTGTAATAAACATCATATTTTTCACCTTCTTCACCAGAGACATCATCCCAGGTAATTACATTTTGTTTATCACCAGCAAATGCAGAAACATTTTGTGGTGGATCTGGAGGAACAACATCAAATTCAGGATTTCCTGTCCACCAATCAGTAATATAAATTACTTTTCCTGCGATTGCAGTCGCTTCTGCCATCAAACCAACAACGCCAACGGCAGAAGAATCAAATCCGGTAGTCCCATCTTGATAAACCATTTCTCTAAGTGGAAGTACATAATCATGCCATTGATTATCAGTAGTGGGTGTAAAGACTGTTCCAACTTTACCTCCGCCGCCTTCAAACTGCATTCTTAATGCGCCAACACCTTCCTGACATTTCAATTTAAATTTAACACTATCCTGCTGCCAGGCAACTGCAAGATTAAATGGCGGGTCAATAGTTGTTCCTATTCCCGTCCAACCATTTGCCCATTCATCACCTTGTACCCATTTAATTGCGTTTGTGTTTGGTAATGGACCAGCCCCGGTTTCAACTTCAATTGTAGATTGACCCCAAGCCCATGTTGTTACATATGAAGGGAAAGCAATACCATTAAAAACAATTGCCGGTAACGATATTGGACTAAACATAGTACAATCATCAAAACCAACTAAAACTGAATCTGCAGCGTTTACTGTTGTTACAGCAACCAAGCCCCAGCTTATGATTTTATCGTAATCTAAAATCTCATTATTCTTTGGTAAACCCCAGCTTGAAGGTGTGATTACAAATCCTTGATCATTAGGATTAACGCTTCCGTCAGATGGAATTTGGTGCAATGAAAGTCTAAGATTAAACCAGCCGGTTGCGGCATCTAATGTACCAGCATTTTCATAAACGTACTGTTCAACAGGATCTGAAGGATTAGGTTGATCTCTAAATTGAACTCTGAAAACCATATTTGCAGGAGCAGTAGCCGGTTCGTAAACTTTAATCCAGATACTTAATGAATCGAATCCAGAAAAATCAAGATATCCGCTGTCAGCTGCAGCGTGTTGGATTTCAGCATAAGAACCCCAATCATGAAAAGCCCCTATTTTAATATCAGCCATAAATGATCCGGTTCCTTCCTGATAATCAGCATGATTATCAGTGTAGATCATTGTTGTAGGAGCCCCTTCGTTAATTTTTACGTAAACATTGTTCACAGCCGATGAATCGAAATTATCAACCACTTGCTGTGCTTGAGAAACGATTGTGCCAGCCATCAAAAAAATAAAAACGGCTAATAGCAAATTTTTCATACTACCTCTCTATT
>JBAZCD010000389.1:2971-3526 GCA_041671205.1 Pedobacter sp. | reverse complement strand
AACTTATTAAAAAGTTTCGCCAGTTCTAATATATATTTAGCAATATGCGCCGGACTATATTCCCTGGCAGCGGCTGCAATAACATCCGGATATTTGGATAGATTGACGATGAGCTCCTTTTCGAGGGCAGTCAGTTCAGGGGAATAATCCTTTAATATTCTGCCCTGATAGTTTGCTTTTGTAAGTACGGAAAGAATTCTGGCATGGGTATACTGAATAAATGGCCCGGTATGACCCTGAAAATCGATAGACTCATTCGGATCGAATAACAATCTCTTTTTAGGTTCAACTTTAAGAAGGAAGAATTTAAGGGCTCCCAACCCGATCATATTGTACAGATCTGCTTTTTCATCTTCCGAAAACCCATCAACCTTGCCTAATTCTTCCGTACGTTCCTGAGCGGTTTGGATCATATCGTCCATCAGTTCATCGGCATCAACTACCGTACCTTCTCTCGATTTCATTTTACCTGAAGGAAGATCCACCATACCATAAGACAAATGATACAATCCCTTTGCCCAGGTTTTCCCTAATTTTTGAAGAATTAGAAATAAA
>JBAZCD010000389.1:1490-2961 GCA_041671205.1 Pedobacter sp. | reverse complement strand
AAGATCCTGAGTAATGTAAACCGAAGTTCCATCGGCACGTAATACCAGTTTCTGATCCAGGCCATCATCAGTTAGATCTATCCATACAGAACCATCATCTTTTTTAAAGAAAACACCCCTGTCCAAGCCTTCATCAATAATATCTTTACCCAGCAGGTAGGTATTTGACTCATAATAATACCTTGCAAAATCAACACCAAGCCTGGTATAGGTTTGTTCAAAACCTGCATATACCCATCCGTTCATCATGGACCATAGCGCCATTATTTCCAAATCTCCGGCTTCCCACTTCAGAAGCATTTCCTGCGCCTGATTAATGATCGGAGCATTCTTTTTAGCGCTTTCCTCCGTCTGGCCCTCCAAAATCAGCTCCCCAATCTGTTTTTTATACTCCTGATCAAAAATCACATAATATTTGCCGACCAGATGATCGCCTTTAAGTCCGCTGCTTTCCGGAGTTTCGCCATTGCCGAACAACCGCCAGGCCAGCATGGATTTGCAGATATGGATGCCGCGGTCATTAACCAGATTAACCTTAATCACATCGTAACCATTAGCCGACAGGATCTCTGCCACAGAATAACCCAAAAGATTATTACGAACATGGCCCAGATGCAGAGGTTTATTGGTATTTGGTGATGAATACTCCACCATTACCCTTTTTCCATTAGAAGGAAACTGACCAAAGCCCCGGTCGAGTACATTATTTAATAGCTGATCAACCCAGTAAGAATCTGCAACAGAAAGATTTAAGAAACCCTTGATCACATTGAAAGCGATAACTTCCTTCAGCTGTTCTTTCAGATATTTACCAATCTCAGTTCCGGTTTGCTCCGGCGTTTTCTTTGAGAACTTTGTAACAGGAAAGATTACGGCAGTTACCTGACCTTCAAATTCCTTTCTGGTTTCCTGAATAACAATAATGTCCAATCCTGCTTCTGTCTGATATAGTGCTGAAACGGCCTTTTGAATGCACTCTGCTATGGTATTTTCTATTGTCATCCTGAATGGGCTTACACCCCTTAAATTTAATCGTTAACTAAAGAATTTGTTGCACGTAATAAGATTTCAAAAGCATTTTCTGCCATAAGATTTTCCTTATCAAGTGTTGGATTTACCTCCACAATCTCAAATCCGCATACTTTTTCACTGCACATCAGCCTTGCAACCAGGTTCCCGGCTTCGCGCTCCGTAATACCCTGCGGAACCGGAGTTCCTGTACCTTTTGATACGGACGAATCGAGCGCATCCACGTCAAAAGAAACATAGATCAGGTCGCAATTCTGAAGATATTTCAAGGCATCAATTGCAATTCGCTCCACCCCCCGCTTTCTGATCTCGGCAGGCGGAAAATTTTTAACCTTATATTTCTTCAACAAATACTGTTCAGGCTGTTCTGAATCGCGCATGGCAATATACACCAGATCGCCATATTTTATCTTTGGAGCCAGGTTGGCCACGTTTTTTAACT
>JBAZCD010000389.1:0-1480 GCA_041671205.1 Pedobacter sp. | reverse complement strand
CTGGTACCAGTAATTTACAGTCTCCTGATCAGGCTTATTGATCTTAGAATCCATATTATCTTCATCCAGAACAATTGCCAGAGGCATTCCATGCAGATTACCTGATGGGGTAGTGTACGGCGAATGAATATCTGAATGGGCATCTATCCAGATTACACCAAGCCGGCTTTTGGGATAAGCCTTCCTGATACCTGAAATTGCTCCTGCAGCACAGCTATGATCACCTGAAAGCAGAATCGGAAATTCATTATTCTTTAAGGTTCTGGCTACTTCTTCCGTTACCCGTTCCACCATAGTAAGTACTCCGGATATCCGCTTGGCAAATTGATTGCCGGCCGTTTCGAGCAAAAGATGATTTTCGTTTGGAACCTCAACACTTTTATACTTCTTAAAATACCTGCTACCAAAATCAAGTGCAGCGATTTTAATTGCATCAACTCCCATACTTGAGCCGCGTGTTCCGGCTCCTATTTCTGATTTGACCTCAATTATTCTTAGTTCACGCATACCCCTTTACTCTGTTGCATTAAGAATTTAGAACAGGAGCTTAACATTTTTAAGCCGTGTATTGTGTTCTATCCTATATGCTTTTTATATCTTTGCCAAAATTATAAAAAAATGCAGAGTTACGCGGAGTTTCTTGATTTAAGCGTGGGTTTCCCTCAGGATGGTTTTGACATCATTGATGACGAGCTATATTTCCATGATCTGAACCTGATGGAAATGATCGAAACCTATGGTTCTCCTCTCAGATTTACCTACTTGCCAATAATAAGCAAGAAGATCCAGCAGGCAAAACTTTTATTCCAGGCCGCTATTGTAAAGAACAATTACAGAGGCGGGTACAAATATTGCTATTGTACCAAAAGTTCTCACTTCAGACATATAGTTGAAGAAGCGCTTCGCAATGACATCCATCTGGAAACATCCTCTGCATTTGATATGCCTATGATTGATGCCCTTGAGAAGAAAGGTGCATTAAACAAGGATATTACTGTAATATGCAACGGATTCAAGACCTTCCAATACAAACAGTATATTATCGATATGCTCCACGATGGTTTTAGAAACATCATCCCTGTACTGGACAATAAAGAAGAGTTCAACATCTATGATGATGAAATCGATATTCCCTGTAGTATCGGAATGCGGATAGCTGCTGAAGAGCAGCCGGACTCTCAGTTCTATACCTCCAGATTAGGGATCAGAATGGAGGATATCATCGATTTCTACAATCACAAGATTGCTCCGAACCCTAATTTCAAAGTGAAATTGCTCCATTTCTTTATCAATTCCGGAATTTCTGACACTCCTTATTACTGGAACGAGCTTGAAAAATATGCGACACTTTACTGCAAGTTCAAGAAAATAAATCCCGACCTCGACACCCTGGATATCGGCGGAGGAATGCCCTTCAAAGATTCTCTGGCCTTTGATTTCGACTATGAATACATGGTGAACGAGATCGTGAAAAGGATCA
>JBAZCD010000388.1:2679-3546 GCA_041671205.1 Pedobacter sp. | reverse complement strand
CCCTTTCGGGAGTGCAATATTCGGGATTTTAAATTATTAATGCAATATTTGTATCAAATTTTTTTTAAATAATTATGAGTCTAGTTATTATAGGTTCGGTTGCCTTTGATGCAATTGAAACTCCTTTCGGGAAAACAGATAAAATAGTGGGCGGAGCTGCCACCTACGCAAGTTTAGCTGCTTCTTATTTTTATAAGAATGTAAAGATTGTTGGTGTTGTTGGTGAAGATTTTCATCAGGAAGACATCAAAAATTTCAATGATCATGGCATCGATACTGAAGGACTTCAGATAAAAGCAGGCGAAAAATCCTTTTTCTGGTCCGGAAAATATCATAATGACATGAATAGTCGTGATACATTGATTACAGAACTGAATGTGCTTGGTGATTTTGACCCGATTATTCCGGCAAGCTACCAGGACTGTCAGTTCCTGATGCTGGGCAACCTTACTCCGCAGGTTCAGCAGACAGTTATCAGCCGTTTAAATAAACGCCCTGAACTTATTGTTCTTGATACCATGAACTTCTGGATGGACATCGCACTGGATGATCTGTTAGCTGTAATTAAAAATGTGGATGTTTTGACCATTAATGATGCTGAAGCAAGGCAATTATCCGGTGAATATTCACTGGTTAAGGCAGCAAATAAAATTCTGGCTATGGGGCCAAAGTACCTGATCATCAAGAAAGGTGAACATGGTGCTTTATTATTCCATGAGGATCTGGTCTTCTCTGCACCGGCATTGCCGCTTGCCGATGTATTCGACCCAACCGGTGCAGGTGATACATTTGCCGGCGGATTCATCGGTTATCTTGCCCAGGTAGGAACGATCAATTTCAATAATATGAAGAATGCTATTATCTTCG
>JBAZCD010000388.1:0-2669 GCA_041671205.1 Pedobacter sp. | reverse complement strand
ATTTGGAACCGAACGGATCAAAAACCTTAGTCAGGAAGAGATCCAGTTGAGGGTTCAGCAATTCGTGCGTCTGAGCAGCTTTGTTATTGAACAATAATGCGTTAATGAGTTTCAGATTCAAAATATTTATTATAAGTTTGATATACCTATGAACTAAAAACAACTGATTATGAAAAAAGTATTTTATGTAATGGCGATATTATTTTTTGCATCCTGCTCCAAACAGGAAGTGAACCTGTCGCCCGAAAGTTTAAATGCTTCCGGAACTGATCTTCCTTCAGTTTCAGCATCTCAGGAATATTCCGGATATGAAATTGTTCCCAATGAGGTTATTGTAAGGTTCAAGCCTGAAGTAACAGAAAATCAACGGAATATGGCGATAAATGCCATTTCAGGAAATGTTCTGGAACATATCCATACCAATGCAATGAAAAAGCGGGGCGACAAGGATGGCATATTTCTTATCCGTACAAGCCTGAATGCCATTAATGCAATCAGCAAAGGAAAAACTGATGCCACGATAGAATATATTGAACCCAATTATATTTATCAGCATACAGCTATAACAAACGATACCTATTTCAGTAATGGTTCATTATGGGGATTGGGAAATACTTCAAGTGTTTATGGCTCAAATGCTGCTACCGCCTGGGCGGCTGGTAAAACCGGCTCACGTGCAGTTTATATAGGTATTATTGATGAAGGAGTAATGAATACTCATGAAGATATAGGAGCCAATTTCGGGGTTAATCCATTCGAGACTGCAGGTAATGGCATTGATGATGACGGAAACGGATTAATTGATGATGTTAACGGATGGGATTTTGATGGTAATAATAATTCGATATTTGATGGAGCTACCGACGATCACGGAACCCATGTTGCAGGTACCATCGGAGCTCTTGCTAATAATGGAAAGGGTGTTGTTGGGGTTAACTGGAATGTGACTATGCTTTCGGCTAAGTTTCTTGGAAAAAGAGGCGGAACTACTGCCAATGCTATAAAGGCTGTGGATTATTTCACTGATTTGAAGAGCAAAGGGCTGAATATTGTCGCTACGAATAATTCCTGGGGTGGGGGAGGCTTTTCTCAGGCATTGCAGGATGCGATTGAACGTGCAAATGCTGCCAATATATTGTTTGTAGCTGCGGCCGGTAATAGTGCTGTAAATATTGATGCAAGTGCCAGCTATCCGGCAGCCTACCCAAATAGTAATATTATTGCAGTTGCGGCAATTACTTCGTCAGGAGCTCTTGCTTCCTACTCAAACTATGGTGCAACAAAGGTAGACATCGGTGCACCGGGCTCTGGAATCTGGTCAACTATACCAAAATCGGTTAAGGGACTGATTGTCAGTTCTTATGCAAGTTACAATGGCACTTCAATGGCTACTCCTCACGTAAGCGGAGCCTGTGCTTTATATGCTTCAATTTATCCGGGAGCAAATGCTTCGGCTATTAAAAATGCGATATTGAGCAGTGCTACACCAACGCAATCGTTAAGTGGCAAAGTATTAACCGGAGGCAGACTAAATGTCGCCGGATTCTGATAATCAGATCAGTTATAAACAAGAAGGGCTTATGATTACCATAAGCCCTTCTTGTTTATATTCGGTTTAATAAGATTCGACCTTTGACCATTTATGGCTCGCATCCAGTTTGAAAGAGCCCATATATTTCTGATTCCAGCTATCCGGAGATATCATAGAAAGGAAAAAACTATCATCTGATTTGCTGTATAAATGATATACCTGCCCCATAACAGGGGTGAAGTTATATCTTGCCGAATAAACTAATTCATTTAGCCGAACCTCATTTACCAGCCTTTCATATTCTTCCCTGAGTTCGTCAAATTCCGTTTTAAAATTTTTGTTAGCCAGTTCAGCATTCGATTGTTTCCAGCCGCTTACATTTTCTATATTAATTGCCGGGGCACCCACATTAGTGCCGTAGCTCAGTTCATTTTGATAATATCCCCGTTCTTTATTCCAGACAACCAGATCTGGTTTTTCTTCATTTTCTTCCATCCTGTTTTGGTCTGTTGATAGTACGAAATTGCTGATTGTCGTTTCTTTAAGTGTAAAGTGATTGTAATTTGATCTCAATTTATTGAATATTATAAGACACATGCTTCTGTAATAGCTTTATATCTTATATTAGAATATTAAATCCACTGATATGAAACGCATTATTTTACTGTTATTTTTCCCATTGGGACTTATTGCTCAGGACCGTCCCTATGGTAAGATCTGGGCAACCCGATCACAGGTAATAGCTCAGAATGGAATGGCTGCTACTTCCCATCCATTGTCAACACAGGCTGCCCTTGATGTTTTAAAAGCAGGTGGAAACGCTATTGATGCTGCCATTGCTGCAAATGCAATGGAGGGAGTGGTTGAGCCTCATGTGAATGGTATTGGGGGCGACCTTTATGCCATTGTCTGGGATGCAAAAACAAAAAAACTTTATGGGATTAATGGTTCGGGAAGGTCTCCCAAATCCCTGACCCTTGATGAATTCAGAAAAAGAGGAATTACGCATATCCCGTCGAGGGGGCCTTTACCGGTTACCGTTCCGGGTTGTGTTGATGCCTGGTTTGAGCTGCACAAGAAATTTGGATCTATGCCGATGACTAAAGTGCTTGAAAAGGCCGTTTCATATGCCAGAAAC
>JBAZCD010000387.1:1637-3548 GCA_041671205.1 Pedobacter sp. | reverse complement strand
TCCAAAAAATACACTGAACGACTGGAGGAAAGTTATGCGAAAACCGGCTTAAATGATGCTATACGCTCAGCTTCCGGTAAATTAGCTGGTCAGAACCTGGTAATTGCCTGTATGGACTTTAATTTCATTGGAGGTTCAATGGGTTCAGTTGTAGGAGAAAAAATTGCCCGTTCAATTGATTTCTGTATAAAGAATAAAGTGCCCTTCATGATGATCTCAAAATCAGGCGGAGCCAGAATGATGGAAGCAGCATTTTCGTTAATGCAAATGGCCAAAACTTCCGCCAAATTGGCTCTTCTGAGCAAAGCCAGGATTCCCTATATATCATTACTTACTGACCCGACAACCGGCGGTGTAACCGCATCATATGCCATGCTGGGCGACATCAACATTTCAGAACCGGGTGCTTTAATTGGTTTTGCAGGTCCGAGGGTAATCAAAGAAACGATCAAAAAAGATCTTCCCAAAGGCTTCCAGACTTCAGAATTCGTTCTGGAGCATGGATTTCTGGACTTTATCGTTGACAGAAGGCAAATGAAAACGAAGTTGGGATCTTTTCTGAAGATGCTTGTATAAATGGTTGTGAGTTGTGTGTGCTGAACAACTCGTAACCCATAACTCAAACCCTACACTGTCAGCTCTTCATACGCCGCAGTCAAACTCCTCTGTATCCCCTGCCCCTGAAAATCTTCTGCACCGGGTATACTTGCAGCTTTTAATATTTCCTCCTTAGACTTACCTGTTTTCATTTCATTTTTCACGAAAAGGAGCAGTTTCTCAAGGTAGTTCTGCATGGCTTTAAGATCCTCTTTATTACCTGTCACCTTCTCCGGATCCAGGGAGTGCCCGAAAACAAACAGCGTATCCGAGTCGTATTTTGCGATTGCTTTCTCTAAAACCACTGCCCAATTCTGAATATTGGCGCCGGCATTTCTATCAATAAAAGGAAAACGTCTGTTAAACATCAAGTCGCCCATATGAGCAATATTGGCATTCTGAAAGTGAACAATAATGTCTCCATTGGTATGTCCAGCACCAAAATATTGAGCCTGAATACGCTCAGAACCGACCTTTGCCTTCCATTGATCCTTAAACACCGTGTCTGCAAAAAGCTGCTTAGCCTCCGATTTCTGCGCTGCTGCAACCGCCCGATGATTGATCAGGCAATTTGTATGACCAACCACATTCCCAACCAATCCTTTAAAGGCAACGTTACCACCAGTATGATCTCCGTGGTGATGGGTATTGATCAGATACTGAATGGGCTTTTCAGACAATTTCTTTAATTCAGCAAGAAGGTGGGCTGCCGGATCAGGAAATTGGGTATCTACTACAACCATCCCCGAGTTATTTGTCATCCATGCGATTGTTCCCCCCTGCTCTGTAAAAATCCCTACATTATTTCTGAGAGGTGTGAATTTAAACCCGGGTTGTTGCAAAATTGAAGCAATTGCTCCTTGCTGATGGAGAGCTAACATGCCTAAAGAAAGACCCGCGCCCTGCAAAAATCTTCTGCGGTTCATCATATGATCTGATTGAAATCCTGAAAAATAACTTTAAAATAAATCCCGCTATCGCAGGATTTATTTTAAAGTGTTCCGGGTTCGTGATTAAACCCGATTGAATGATAATTTACTCTGCCGTGAGAATGGTGACTAAAACTGTAGCCTCTCACCAGACCAAGATTTGAATGCCTCTCTTTGTATCTTTCTGTCAAATCATCTTTTAAAATATTATTTTTTGCATCTTTTGGAACATACTTTTTACCCATGACATCCTCCTTTCTAAGATTACCCTTACAATAAATTTACGAATAATTTCTAACAAACAAGAGCTATGAACAATTAAAAGTACATATCATAACACGTTTGAGATCAGTTCATCATGCGCCCTTAGACACATTAGATAATT
>JBAZCD010000387.1:0-1627 GCA_041671205.1 Pedobacter sp. | reverse complement strand
CCACATAATCGATCTCCTCTTTTGTATTGTACTTACTGAAAGAGAATCTTACAGCCGGACGATTGGGATTTGCGTGAATGCCATTCAGCACATGTGAACCGATATTGGTTCCTGAGCTGCAAGCACTCCCTCCAGATGCAGAGATACCCGCAATATCCAGGCTAAAAAGCAGCATTTCAGCCATTTCCATTTCCGGGAAGGATACATTCAAAACCGTGTAAAGACTTTTGTCCGGGTCGGTTTCTCCATTAAATTCGATTCCGGGAACATTTTTTATTAATTCGGTCATCATATACGATTTCAATCCCTGAATATATTTATGATGCTCTTCCATCTCATCATATGCAATTTCAAGTGCTTTGGATAAACCTGCAATGCCATAAACATTCTCTGTCCCTCCCCGCATATTCCTTTCCTGAGAACCTCCAAAGATCATCGGATTGATCTTGATTTTATGATTGATGTATAAAAATCCAACTCCTTTAGGCCCATGAAGCTTGTGCGCAGCGCATACCAAAAAATGGACTTTCAGTTTGCTCAGATCATGCGGGTAATGTCCCATACTCTGCACTGTATCACAATGGTAGATCGCATCATATTGTTCACACAATTCACCAATCTTTTCAATATCTGTAAGAGTACCTAATTCATTATTCGCATGCATCAGTGAAACGAAGCTGCGTTCACCTGAACTTAACAGTTCTTCCAGATGCTGATAATCAATAACTCCTTTTCCATCAATATTTACATAACTCAGGCGGATCACTCCGTCTTTTTCCAATGCCTGAAGCGTATGTAAAACAGCATGATGCTCAATTACGCTTGTTATAGCATGTTTTATTCCATGATCAATGATACCACAACGAATTGCTGTGTTATCTGCTTCAGTCCCTCCTGAAGTAAAAAAGAATTCAGATGGCGAGGCATGCAGCAGGGCTGCAATGCTTTTACGGGACTTTTCAATCAGTGTACGAACTTCACGTCCATGTGCATGAATGGATGAAGGATTTCCATAATGGTTTTCCATCACTTCATACATTGCTTTTAAAACCTCCTTATCAAGAGGTGTGGTGGCTGCATTATCCAGGTATACACGCATTTTTTAAATTTATTCAACAGATTAAAACGATTCCGAAAAAGTAATTGGTCAAACCCAATCCGGAACTATATTCACTCCTCAGCAATTCTTGCTGAATATATTTGCCTTTCAGGATATCCGGTCAGGTTAACCTTAATATTTCTTTAATGTCTGATATAATTTTCTTTGCAAGACTATCTGCACCCGTTTCTGAACCGCTCTCGGAATATATTCTGATAATTGGTTCCGTATTCGACCTTCTCAGATGTACCCACTGCTTATCAAATTCTATTTTCAAGCCATCAATAGTGCTGTGCGGCTGTGTTTCATATCTTTTTTCAACTTCAAACAGAAGGGAATCGATATCCATTTCAGGCGTCAGTGTAATTTTGTTCTTGGAGATAAAATAGGTCGGATAAGATGCCCTGAGCATAGAAACAGATTGACGACTTTTTGCCAGATGGGTCAGAAACAAGGCTATACCTACCAGCGCATCACGTCCGTAATGAGATTCAGGATAAATGACACCGCCATTTCCTTCGCCGCCAA
>JBAZCD010000386.1:0-3553 GCA_041671205.1 Pedobacter sp. | reverse complement strand
GGCCCTTGGAAAAATAACTTATTAAAAGAATTAAATTAATAAATCTGCCTGTGTCAGGCAACAAAAGATAAAAACAGCTCATCCGCTCAGGATGGATAATTATTAAAAACAAACCATATTCAAATGAAAAAAATAGTATTGATCTCAACAGTCGTATTTCTGGCTTCCTGCGGAGGAAAACCGACCGATAAAAAATCTGAACTGGAATCTTTGAGGAAGGAACGTGCTGAACTGAATGCAAAAATAGAAAAGCTTGAAGCGGAGGTAGGTGTTGTTACTTCTGCCAGTGATGAGAAAGATGTAACTGCTTTAGAAGTTAAAGAAACTGAATTCAAGAACTATCTGGAAGTTCAGGGCAAAATAGATGCTGAAGAAAATGTTCAGGTAAATCCTGAGGCTCCCGGTGTGGTGACTGCTGTTTTTGCAAGCATCGGACAAAATGTGAGTAAGGGCCAGGTACTGGCTCAGATAGATGATCAGGTATTACGCCAGAACATCTCGGAACTGCAAACACAGCTTGAACTTGCAACAACTCTTTATGAGCGTCAGAAAAGTCTCTGGGACCAGAAAATTGGTACCGAGGTGCAATTTTTGAATGCTAAAACTCAAAAGGATGCTGCTGAACGCCGGATCGCTACTGTAAGGACACAGGTATCGATGTATAAGATCAAGTCGCCAATTTCGGGAACGATCGATGCCATGGATCTGAAAGTTGGACAGGCAGTTTCTCCGGGAATGTCTGGCATAAGAGTGGTGAACGCCAGTAAGCTAAAAGCAAAAGCACTGGTCGCTGAATCTTATGTTAGCAGGGTAAACCAGGGAGATAATGTTCAGGTCATACTGCCTGATGTTCCTGATACGGTTGCAACAAAGATCTCATTTGCATCTAAGACCATAGATCCGATATCGAGAAGTTTTACTGTTGAAATTAAACTTCCATCAAACAGTAGTTATCGTCCCAATATGCTTTCTATCCTTAAGATTGTTGATTACCAGAATCTTAAAGCTCTTGTTATTCCTGTAAATGCAATTCAGAAGGCAGAAAATGGTGATTATGTTTTTGTTGAAGAAAATGGAAAAGCCAAGCGTGTTACGATACAGACAGGTAGGATTTCTGAGGGCAAGGCTGAAATTTTATCAGGGATCAAAGCAGGCGACAAGGTAATTATTGCAGGTACCAATGGTTTAAGTCCGGGAGATATAGTAAAATCTAATTAATTGCTTTTACCCATTAAAGACAACATCATAATATAAAACAAGATGGAAGAAACTAACAAAGAATTTAAACCATCCAGTTGGGCAATCGATAACAGAACGGCAATTTATGTTCTGACGGTTATTATTGCAGTGATTGGATATTTTTCATACGTTGGCTTACCTAAAGAGAATTTTCCTGAGGTAATCATCCCCAAAATATTTGTTCAGACGGTATATCCTGGCACTTCTCCTGCTAATATGGAGAATCTGGTGACCAAGCAGATCGAAAAACAACTGAAATCTGCATCAGGATTAAAGAAGATAATGTCCAATTCTTATCAGGATTTTTCAATAATCACAGCTGAGTTCAATACCAATGTTGATATTAAAGACGCCAAACAAAGGGTTAAGGATGCTGTAGACAAGGCCAGGCAGGATCTTCCATCAGATCTGCCGAATGAACCGAATGTTCAGGATATTAACCTTTCCGATCTGCCGATCATGTACCTGAATATCTCTGGTGATTATGATCTGAAAAGCCTTAAGAAATACGCTGAATCTATTCAGGATCAGATCGAAAGTCTGAAAGAAATTTCCGGTGTTGATATTGTAGGTGCTTTAGAACAGGAAATTCAGATCAATGCCGATCTCAATAAAATGGCTGCAACACAGATATCTTTCGGTGATATTGAACGTGCTGTAGGTTATGAAAACCTTACTATTTCGGGCGGAACAATTAAGATGGACGGGGTACGCAGAACACTGAACGTGAAGAAGGAGTTTGTCAGTGCAGAAGAATTATCTAACCTGATCATTAAAACTCCAACTGGATCTTCGGTCTATCTCAGAGATATTGCTGAGGTAAAAGATTCATTTAAAGAGCAGGAAAGTTACGCCCGTTTATACGGAAAGAATGTGATCACTTTGAATGTTAAGAAGAGGAGCGGAGAGAATCTTATTGATGCCTCAGATAAGATAAATGCCCTTATCAAGGAGATGAAATCTAATTCATTGCCAAAGAATCTTAATATTACTGTAACCGGTGATCAGTCAGACAGAACCCGTATTACCCTGCATGATCTGATCAATACGATCATCATCGGCTTTATTCTGGTAACTGTTATTCTAATGTTCTTCATGGGTATCACCAATGCATTATTTGTGGCCCTGTCAGTGCCCCTGTCCATGTTCATTGCATTTATGGCAATGCCTGCACTTGGTGGAATGATGGGTTTCAGCTTTACCATGAATATGATGGTTCTGTTCTCCTTCCTTCTGGGGCTTGGAATTGTGGTTGATGATGCTATCGTAGTTATTGAAAATACTCACCGTATTTTTGATAATGGTAAGGTGCCAATAAAGAAAGCAGCTAAAATTGCTGCTGCAGAAGTGTTTTTGCCTGTACTTTCGGGTACATTGACTACTCTGGCACCTTTTGTGCCTTTATTGTTCTGGCCGGGCGTGATCGGTGAATTTATGTTCTTTCTTCCGATGACATTGATCATTACTCTGCTTGCTTCACTCGTGGTAGCCTATATCATAAATCCGGTTTTTGCGGTAGATTTTATGCAGCCCGAAGATCATACAATTGCCAAACCTGGGTTCGATAAAAGTGTAAGGCGTATCCTGCTGATATTTTTAGGAGCTGCGATTCTGGCTTACCTGGTAAACTTTGGTTTAGGCAACCTGGTGGTTTTCATTTCATTACTCTATCTCCTGAATCATTTTTATTTGAGTAATGTTATCCGGAATTTTCAGACTAATATCTGGCCACGTGCACAGAATAAGTATGTGAAGGCGCTTAAATGGGCTCTTCTTAGGCCAAGAACTATGCTTTGGGGTACGGTAGGATTGTTTTTTCTTACCATCTTACTGATCTCGGTTGTGCCTCCTAAAATTGTATTTTTTCCAAAATCTGATCCGAATTTTGTTTATGTCTATATCCAGTTACCTGTTGGTACAGATCAGGCCTATACCAATGAGGTAGTCAAAAAAGTGGAAGCAGATGTAACCAGGGTAGTGGGCAGGAATAATAAAGATGTCTCCTCAATTCTTTCTAATGTTACTATCGGAGTTACAGATCCGCAGAGTGAAGACCAGGGTCAATATTCCAATATGGGTAAGGTGACTGTGGCTTTTGTAAGTTTTGGAAAACGTACAGGAGAAAGTACCTCGGTCTATTTGGATAGGATAAGGGAGGCAGTAAAAGGTATTCCGGGAGCAGAAATCACTGTGGCACAGGAGCAATCCGGTCCGCCAACAGCCAAACCAATCAGTATTGAGATCAAAGGAGATAACCTGGACTCATTGGTTAAAGTATCCGAAACCCTGAAACAATACCTGGATAGCCGTCAGA
>JBAZCD010000385.1:0-3555 GCA_041671205.1 Pedobacter sp. | reverse complement strand
CCTGGTTCTGATTGATGCTAACCTGACCAAATATGCAATTCATTTTGATGCTAACGGACAATTTGTAAAGGTTGTAACCATCAGATAGAATAATCTTTTACATCTGCCTTTGAGGCCGCTTCCTGACAAGGGTGCGGCCTTTTTTTTAGGCCGGCAAGGTGTCTTTTGCTTGTAATTATTTTGGCTTTCTAATCATTTTATAGGGTTAAGTATTATTTACATAAATTGCCTCCAATATAATTTAATCAGAATTCATTGATAAATAAGCCTGTTAATAAGGTTTTAAACACTGTTCAAATAAAAAAGTACAACTAATGAAGTTTAGCATTCAATTTTTCATTTGTTTTTTCATTTCAATTAAGACATTCAGCCAGGCTGTTAATCCGGAAATTTCGATAATTCCAAAACCAGTCGAAATGCATAAGGGAGCGGGTCATTTCAACCTGCCCAGGAATATAGTTTTCTATTCGACCCCTGCTCCTGAATTAGCACAAACCCTTGCATTCTTAAAGGAACGCTTGACTGTGCCTACTGGTTTTCACATTTCTGCTGTTAGCAGTCAGGAAAGTGCCCAGGTTAAATTATTAATCAATTCGGTTATTGATAATAAACTTGGATCTGAAGGCTATCATCTTTCTGTGACCCCTTCGCATATAATTATCAAAGCAAATCAGCCTGCTGGTTTATTTTATGGGGTACAAACATTGTTGCAGCTCTTGCCAAAAGAAATAGAAAGTAAAACACTTGTAAAGAATGTCAATTGGGTGATTCCTTCCGTTGAAATTACTGACTATCCAAAGCTCGGATGGAGGGGTTTAATGTTTGATATGGCCCGGCATTTTTTTACAAAGGAAGAGGTGAAGCAATACATTATGGCAATGGCGCGCTATAAATATAATGTGCTGCATCTTCATCTTACAGATGATGAAGGCTGGAGAATAGAAATTAAGGGTTTCCCAAAGCTTACTGAGATTGGTGCATGGAATGTAAAAAGAGTAGGAGAATTCGGTGATTTCATCCCGCCAAAAGCAGATGAGCCCCGTGATTACGGTGGTTTTTATACACAGGAAGACATTAGGGAACTGGTTCAGTTTGCAAAAGATCGTTTTGTGAATATTTTACCAGAAGTGGATGTTCCGGGTCATAGTCTTGCTGCTATTGCCTCATATCCTGAATTATCATGTACACCAGAAGCCATAAATTACAAAGTAAGATCAGGCGAGAAGATTATGGATTGGTCGAGAGGCGCACCGCCAATAGCCTTAGTGGATAATACGCTTTGCCCTGCAAATGAATTGGTTTACAGTTTTATGGATACTGTGATCACACAATTGGCGGAACTATTCCCCTTTGAGTATATACACCTTGGGGGTGATGAAGCGCCAATAAATTTCTGGCAGAAGAATGAGCAGATCAAGGCTTTAATGGCACGCGAAGAGATTAAAGATATCAGGCAGGTGCAGGGTTATTTTACCAGAAGGGTTGAACAGATTGTGGAATCGAAGGGTAAGAAAATGATGGCATGGGATGAGGTGCTGGAGGGAGGTGTTAGTCCGTCTACTGCAGTAATGAGTTGGCGTGGGATGAAATATGGAATAGAAGCGGCAGATAATAAGCATGAAGTGGTGATGAGCCCTACAACCTATGCTTATCTTGATTATATGCAGTCTGATGAAATATCTGAACCCAGGGTTTATGCATCATTACGTCTGAGTAAATCCTATGAATTTGAGCCTGTTCCTGCTGGAGTTGATCCTCAATTCATCAAAGGTGGGCAGGCTAATTTATGGACTGAGCAGGTTTACAATATCCGGCAGGCAGAATATATGACATGGCCAAGAGGCTTTGCAATTGCCGAATCAGTCTGGTCACCGAATCAGCAGAAAAACTGGCCTGATTTTTTTAGCAGGGTGGAGCAGCATTTTGGCCGCCTTGATATCTCCGAAACCAAATATTCTCCTGCAGTCTATGATCCTATATTTAAGGCTGGTAAAACAGCTGATAACAAACTGACGATTGATTTGAGTACTGAAGTTGAAGGACTGGATATCTATTATTCATTTGATAATTCATTCCCCGACAGATATTACCCAAAATACATGACTACATTGACCGCACCAATCGATGCCAAACAATTGAAAGTAATTACTTACAGAGGTAAAGAGCCTGTAGGGCGAATGCTAACGATGCCGATTGCCGAATTAAGGAAGCGGGCAAGATTGTATTAATAAAAATAGCCGGTGAATACTAATTCACCGGCTATTTTATTCTCTTTTTAAATTTTATACTAAAGCATACAGCTCTTCACGTTGTTGTTTAACAACATCACTGTTGATGTATTCATCATAGGTCATCAATTTATCAATGATTCCTCCCGGTGTTAACTCAATGATGCGGTTCGCAACAGTTTCTGTCAGTTCATGATCCCGTGAAGTGAATAAGATTACTCCTTTAAAATCCTTCATCCCATTATTGAGGGCGGTGATCGATTCGAGATCAAGGTGATTGGTTGGCTCATCGAATAACAAAAGGTTAGCTTGCTGAAGCATCATTCTTGAAAACATACAGCGCATTTTCTCACCACCCGAAAGCACTGAAGATTGTTTTAAAACTTCTTCACCAGAAAATAACATCCGGCCTAAAAAGCCTCTGATAAATTGCTCATCCTTGTCTGCTTCAGAATATTCACGCAGCCAGTCAACCAGGTTTGTATCCTTGCCTTTAAAGTATGCTGAGTTATCGTTCGGAATATCAGCAATATTAATGGTCACTCCCCATTTAAAAGTGCCCTTGTAATCTTTGTCTCTTCCGGTTAAAATATCATAAAATGCAGTAGTAGCTAAACTGTTCTCAGATAACACTGCTATTTTATCTCCTTTGTTCACCATCAGGTTAATTCCTGAAAATAACAGCTCGCCGTTCAGTTCTTTTTTCAGATTTTCTATCTGAAGAATCTGGTCTCCTGCCTCACGGCCCTGATGATTAAATAATATAGCCGGATATTTACGATTCGATGGTTTGATTTCATCGATATTGATCTTGTCCAATGCTTTTTTACGGCTTGTTGCCTGCTTTGATTTTGAAGCATTCGCACTGAAACGACGGATAAATTCCTGGAGTTCTTTAACCCGTTCTTCGGTCTTCTTGTTCTGGTCAGAGCGTTGTTTTAAAGCCAGCTGACTGGATTCATACCAAAAAGAATAATTACCGGTGTAAATATTCATTTTACTGAAATCAATGTCAACTACATGGGTACAAACCGTATCTAAAAAGTGTCTGTCGTGTGAAACAACAAGGATAATTCCCTCATAAGACGCTAGAAAATCTTCCAGCCAGGCAATTGTTTGTATGTCAAGATCGTTGGTAGGCTCATCCAGTAACAGGATATCCGGCTTCCCGAATAATGCCTGTGCCAGCAATACTCTTACCTTTTGGTTACCGTCAAGATCTTTTAATAAATTATAATGGAATTCTTCTTTGATACCCAGGTTGCTAAGCATGGTGGCAGCATTGTTCTCTGCATTCCATCCATCCATTTCTGCAAAAATATTCTCA
>JBAZCD010000384.1:0-3556 GCA_041671205.1 Pedobacter sp. | reverse complement strand
CTACATCAGTTAAACGGAAACGTCTGCCTTGAAATTTATAAGTGAGCCTTTCATGATCTATTCCCATAATATGCATCAGAGTAGCATGAAAATCATGTACATGAACCGGATCTTTTACGATATTATAACTAAAATCATCGGTTTCACCATAACTGATCCCAGCTTTAACACCCGCACCTGCCATCCACATCGTAAAACAACGCGGATGATGATCCCGGCCATAATTACCTGGCAATAACTTTCCCTGAGAGTAAACCGTACGTCCAAACTCACCACCCCAAATGACAAGGGTATCTTCCAGTAATCCTCTTCTTTTCAGGTCTTTTATAAATGCAGCCGTTGCCTGATCGGTATCCTTACATTGTTTAACCATATTTTCAGGTAGATTACCATGGTGATCCCATCCCTGATGATAGAGCTGAACAAATTTCACATCTTTTTCCAATAATTTTCTGGCCAGGATACAGTTTGCAGCATAGGTTCCCGGATCACGGCTATCAGGGCCATACAGTTCGAAAACCTCATCTGTTTCATCTGTGGTAGACATCACATCAGGTATGGATGTCTGCATCCGGTAAGCCATTTCATACTGCGCAATACGGGCATCAACCTCCGGATCACCATAAGCATCATTCTGAAGCTGATTTAATTTGGTAAGATACCCAAGCATTTCCTGTCTGTCTTTTCCTTCATATCCTTCCGGATTATCCAGAAACAGAACCGGATCCTTACCAGCTCTGAATTGAACTCCCTGATGTTCAGAAGGCAGAAAGCCATTGCCCCATAATCGGGCATAAAGAGGCTGATCTTTGGCAGCATTTTTTGAAACAAGTACGATAAAAGTCGGAAGGTTACTGTTATCTGATCCCAATCCATAGCTAAGCCAGGAGCCGATTGAGGCCCTGCCTGGTAATTGGTTCCCGGTTTGAAAAAAGGTTAAGGCCGGATCATGGTTTATAGCCTCAGAATGAATTGATTTTATGATACATAAATCATCCACAACCTGAGTAGTATGGGGTAATAGTTCGCTTACCCAGGTTCTGGAATCTCCATGCTGATTAAATTTAAATATGGAAGGAACAACAGGTAAAGTACTCTGGCTCCCGCTCATGCCGGTTAATCGCTGTCCCTGACGAATCGAATCAGGAAGTTCCTGTCCGAACATATCAACAAGCTTTGGCTTATAATCAAAGGTCTCAAACTGTGAGGGTCCCCCACTCATAAATAAATAGACAACTCTCTTTGCTTTTGGAGCGAAATGGGGCAAAGCTTTAAGAATTTCCTGCTCCAGGCTTGCCGATGAACTTTCATTGGCAAGAGTACCGGCCAATTCACCTAATACAGATTTCCCAATCAATGAGCTCAGTGCTAATGCACCTATTCCCAGAGATGTTTTGGTCAAAAAATTACGCCTGTCCCAACCATTATTTAAACGATCAAATTCCGGTGTATTTAATTTGAAAGGTTCTTTATGATGATCGCTCATACTTATCTTTTAGTTAAGGTTGCATCTGAATTTAATATAACACTTGCCAATACTGCATTGGCGGCTACCATAGCCGGTTCAAGATCTTTGTTTACATTAAATTGCCCGGCTGCCAGCCAGCCTTTGGTTCTTTTTCTATCTGCCCTGAATTTTTTCAGCTCTTCGCTTTGCAGGGATTGCAATAATTTCAATTCGGCTTTGCCCGGGGTAATGCCGGTAAGTTTTCTGTAGATATCTGTGATGGCTTTAGCCTGGTTATCTGAGGAAGTAATTTGCTGCCCCAGTACTTTTGATGCTTCAACAAATGTAGGATCATTCAGCAAAACAAGGGCCTGAAGCGGGGTATTTGTACTTTGCCGGCGTGCCACACAATAACTCCTCTCTGTTGCATCAAAGGTATTTAAAGTCGGATTTGGTACAGAACGTTTAACCAGCACATACAAGCTGCGTCTGTAAACTGCAGCACCAGTATCGGCTGTATAGCTTGTATTGTTAATTTCCCATAATCCTTCTGGCTGGTAAGGCTTAACACTTTTACCACCAATTCTATTATTTAGTAAGCCACTGGCCATTAAAGCGTTATCACGTATCATTTCGGCGTCCATACGACGGGAAGGACCATGAGAAAGGAATCTGTTTTCAGGGTCTTTTAATCTTGCATCTGAATTGGCTCTGGAATCCTGCCGGTAGGTGGCCGACATAACAATCAGTTTGCATAACTTTTTGGTGTCCCATCCACTCTCTTTAAAAGTAAGTGCCAGCCAATCCAGTAATTCAGGATGACTTGGTAATTCACCCTGATTCCCAAAATCTTCAGAAGTTTTAACAAGGCCGGTGCCAAAGAAATTCTGCCAATATCTGTTTACCGCTACCCTGGCCGTAAGTGGATGTTTATCATCGGTTAACCATTGAGCCAAACCATATCTGTTTTTGGGCAGATTATCTGGAAATGGAAGAATGGATCGTGGCGTATTGGGGAAAACCTCCTCACCTGGACTATCATAATTCCCTCTGTTCAAAATGAATGTCTTTTTGGGTTCCGGCGAATCCTGCATAACCATCAATTCCCTTACTTTATTCACAGAATCGGCCAGTTCAGTTCGAATGTTTTGCAATTTCCTTGTCTCTGCCTTTACTGCAGGATCAAGAACTGACGTATAGTATTTGTTCAGCAGGTTTAATTCGTTATCCGTTAATTGTGTCGGTTCTTTTTGTACAAGAGATACCCAGGAAGCTTTTTTGCCTATTATTTTTACTTCATAATCCGTTAATTCCCTGTTATAAACCAGGATATCATCCACCTGCCCACCTTTGAATCCAAGTCCGCGATCCCAGGCCCCAATTTGCAAACCGGGTTGTTCTTTAGAATACATCAGAATGTCCTTTGTAAGCTGATCCATCGTAGTAACAAGTTTCTGCTCTGCACCATTTTCATACAATTTCAGTCCATTGGCTTTCGCAGATCCATCATAAGTCATGGTAAGCTGTACCCACTGATTCCGGATTACAGGTTTCTGTGTTATCCTGGAGATAGCATTTGAAGGTGCTGCATGCGACATATTCACAGTTAATCGGTCATCCTTAAGATATAGATGATAGCCCCTGAAATTATACAAGCGTTCTGAAACACATTTATGAAACAAAACACCTTCTTTAAAGTCTTTTGGTATAAAAACACTAATATTTATGCTAAAGGGATCTGATTTTCTAAACACCCCAACCTTTTTCAGCTCATACCACTGGTCCCCGTTTAAAACTAATGCCTTACCATTCGCTCTGTCTTTGAATACAGGTTTATCAATTGATGAGCTTTTTAAAGTGCTTCCGGCAGCTCCCGGATAGCTGCTCTCCAGGGATGCATTTGAAAAATTGTAATGAGCCTGTAATCCCTGAATAGGAATCGCTTCTTTGGCTAATGCTTTATACTTTTTGGCTTTAATCCAATTCTGAAATGCAATTCGCGAACCGATTTTTGCTTTATTTAATTTATTCTCCTGGATAGAAATATTTCTTTTTATATAATTCAGGATCTTTTCCTGCTGTTCTGTTGGCAGTAAAATAGTTGGGGAA
>JBAZCD010000383.1:0-3559 GCA_041671205.1 Pedobacter sp. | reverse complement strand
TGGGACATGTACTTGATACTGAACGGATCATGGCTTACCGCGCTTTGCGTATTGGCCGTAATGATTCCACTCCATTGCCGGGCTTTGAAGAAAATGATTATGTGGCCAATGCCCATTTTTCTGACAGAAGCCTGGATAGCCTGGCGGCAGAGTTTGAGGCTCTCAGAAGAGCCAATATGTATCTGATCAGATCACTGAATGAAACTGAGCTTGGCCGGATAGGTATTTCGAATGAGAAGCCGATTTCTGCCAGGGCATTGATATTTATCATTGCCGGACATTTGAACCATCATCTGCGTATTCTGAAAGAAAGATATCTGTGATCTGGTCGAGAGAATATAGCGTTGAAGAGCTTAATGGCAGGCCAAAAGGCCATATTGGTGATCTGATTGGTATTGAGTTTACTGAGATCGGTACTGATTTTATTTCTGCGCGGATGCCGGTCAATGAAAAGACTCATCAGCCTTATGGAATTCTTCATGGAGGTGCTTCCGTTGTTCTGGCCGAATCGCTTGGCAGTGTGGCTTCGAATATGATTATTGATTCAGAAAAGTATATCGGAGTGGGTTTGGAAGTAAATGCTAATCACCTGAGGCCGGTTAAGTCGGGATTTGTAACCGGGATTTGTAGGCCAATTCATATCGGCGGCAAAACCCATGTCTGGGACATAAAATTATTTGATGACAGAGGGAAGATGAATTGTATCAGCAGGCTGACTGTAGCAATAATTCCCAGGACATAAGCATAAAAAGTGCCCTGCCTCGTACAGGGTACTTTTTATTAGGTGTTATTCTCTTCTTTATATTCCTTTTTTTCAATGAGATGTGAAATTAAAAGACCTAATCCACCGAATATGGCAATCAGTGAGAAATAGATCGCTATATTAGCATCATCATCCATATTTGAATGATTAAAGTTCAGAATAGTATTATCAAGCAGGTATGCTAAAAACAGTCCGATACCCGCTCCCATTAATAGTAAGCCCCAGGTAAGGTTGGTATAAGACTTGCCTTTTGGCCGGCGTATTCCGGGATCCATACCATTTTGAATCATTAGCATATTCTCTTTGTTCTGCAGATACCGGATACCAAATATTGCAGCTAAAAGGCCGAGGCCAAGTAAAATGGGTACTAAAATTCCAACCATGTTCGTATTATTTAAAGGTTTATAGTTTATTTAATTCTTTCCTGATCATCTGATCTGAAAACTATGACAACAGCTTCCCAGATCAGGTTACACCCCTGCCCAATAATTATTTCTTAAATTTATTATATTAATAAGCTGTAACCTTTGCAAATAATCGGGCGTCACATGGATGATTGATGCGTAACAATACTTCAGATATAGAACTGATCAGTAAAGTGCTTGCAGGTGATAAACCGGCTTATGCCGAACTTATGAAATGCCACCAGCGCTTTGTGTTCACTCTTGCATTACGCTTTACAAAAAACAGGGAGGATGCTGAAGAGATTGCACAGGACAGTTTTATTAAGGCATACCGTGCTTTACATACCTTTAAAAATACTTCTAAATTCAGCAGCTGGCTGTATAGCATTGTTTATACCACAGCCATGACTTTTTTAAGGAAGAAAAGGCTGAACGTTCAATCCATAGATGATGAAGGAGGCTTGCTGCAGGTTGAGAATCAGGTTTCAGATCTGAAGTCGGATGAAGTGGAGCATAAATCGAAAATGGTTTATGTAAATCGTGCAATTGAACAGCTTTTGCCTGATGACGCAGTTATAATTACTCTTTTTTATCAGGGAGAACAATCTTTAGAAGAGATCGGACAGGCTTTGGGAATGGAGGCGAATACGGTAAAGGTAAAACTGCATCGGGCACGGCATCGTCTGAAAGAAAAAATTGAAAATATTTTACACCATGAAGTGAGGGAATTAGTATGAACCTTATAGAACAAAGGATCTGGGATTATCTGGATGGAACAGGTACAGATCAGGAAAGAAAATTGACAGAAAAACTGATAGAAAGCGACCCGGCTTACCTGCTGGTTTACGAAGAATGTAAATCTTTCAATAAGCTGGTTTCAGCAACCGGTCAGGATGAGCCGTCTATGAGTTTTACCAGAAATGTAATGGATAAGATCAGCCTGGAGCCCGTTCCGGGTTCACTTATATCAATGATAGACAAAAGGATCATTTATGGGATTACAGCATTTTTCCTGATCACGATCACTGCTTTACTCGGCATTTTATTTTATCAGATCGATTGGTCTCAGTCGGCAGGTTATAATATGCCAGAATTTAATATGCCTGCCATCAATACAGGCAAATATCTGGATAATGCCTTTATTCATATCTTTTTCTTCATTGATATGATTATTGGTCTGTATCTCTTCGACGGATTTTTGAGGAAGAGGCTGAATTCTAAATAACTCATCCGGTGACCCCATTCACTGGATAAGTATTCTATACTGCAGGGGTTTCAAGCACTTTTTTTTGAAACTTCTGTAGTATCATTGCGATCAGCACCACCAGTACGCAACCTACCACATTCAGCCATAAGAAAGCCATAAGATTCATTATCCAGCAACTGAAGATAATCATTTCAGTAATGAGGGCTGCAATGAAAGTGGCCGATCCCCCGATCTTTTTGAGGTAAAATGCAACGATGAAAATGCCGAGTATCGTTCCGTAAAACAGGGATCCCAGAATATTTACAGCCTCGATCAGATTGCCCATTTTGCTCGCATAAAGTGCCATCAGGATACAGAAGAAGCCCCAAATTATGGTTGCCCACCTGGAAACAGTCAGGTATTTTTCATCTGTGCCTTCTTTATTGATCAGTCTTTTATAAATATCGATGACCGTAGTTGAAGCCAGAGAATTTAATGCGCTGGCAGTAGAGCCCATTGATGCGAGGAAGATGATTGCAATCAGCAAACCGATTAAGCCCTTTGGAAGATATTGGGTGACAAAGCTTAAAAAAACATAATTATTATCATTCGTGTCGGCCTCCGGGTCATTCTTTTTCATCAGATCGACAGCCTGCTGCCTGATCACTTTAGTTTTTTTATCGGCATTTTCAAGAATGCTACGCTGGGTATTTATTGCAGCTTCATCTTTTGCGTCCAGTGCCAGTTCCAGGCGGTTGACCTCTGTCTGTTTCTCAGTAAAAGCAGTTGAATACTCCGTTTTGATCTTTTGGAGTTCGTCACTATATTGACTCTTTTCCAGCTTCCCTAACTCATAACTGTTAAAAAATACCGGAGGCTGATGATACTGGTAAAATGTAAAAACGAGAACCCCGATCAGTAAGATCAGGAATTGCATAGGAATCTTTACGAGGCCATTCATCAGTAATCCCAGCCGGCTTTGGCCAATGGATGATCCGGTGAGATAACGGCCCACCTGACTCTGGTCGGTTCCGAAATAAGATAGCTGCAGAAAAAAACCGCCGATCAGTCCGCTCCAAACGGTGTATTGATTATTCCAGTCGAAGGAAAAATCTATGGCATTTGTCCGGCCCAGTTTTCCTGCAATCTGTAATGCTTTGCCATACCCTATATTCTGAGGCAGCAGATTCACTACCATAATCCCCC
>JBAZCD010000382.1:0-3561 GCA_041671205.1 Pedobacter sp. | reverse complement strand
CTTCCCGAAAAGTATAGGATGGTATTTGTTATGCGGGAAATTCAGGAAATGAGTACCAGTGAAACAATGGAAGTTCTTGAAATTGGCGAATCTAATGTTAAGATCCGTTTGACCCGCGCAAAGGAAATGCTTCGCGACCAATTGAGCAATTATTACAAACCAAATCAGCTAATGGAATTCAACCTCATCCATTGTGATAAGGTTGTGGATTTTGTAATGAGCAGGATCAATATGGGGAAGGGGATATGATCTCTCTTTAAGGTACCAATTTGGCTCCTTAATAATTGTACTACTCTGGTGTTTATTCAAACAGAGAAACATTCTGCATTCTTCTTAACTGTCTTTTTAACTGCCTGGTCTTTACCGTATATAAAATAAATCTGGTTCATGATGATTTCATCTGGTAATATCTGAATAGATGATTGCTCAAGATATGGGCGTTATGTATAAGTATTGATTAGAATAAAAGGAACGAGTTTGCCTCATAAATCATCCGGTTTATAACCGATGCGCTTTCTTGGTATTGGCTCTGTTTTTCGTTCGATCAGTTCATCCAGATAGTGGAAAACAAGCTCCATGTTTTTGCCCTGGCTATCCAGTTTAGTTTTGATCTTTTCGATCTCAAATCGTAAGTCCGTATTGTCTATCAGCATTTGACGTATTCGTGTAAATATCCGGATGATCTGAATGTTAACATTTATTGCTCTGCTGCTGTTTAATACACTGGATAACATGGCTACTCCTTGTTCTGTAAATGCCTTTGGCACCTTTCTTCTACCTCCCCAACTTGAAGTCACAAATTGTGACTTCAAGTTGGACCATTCCTGCTCATCTAATTGAAACATGAAATCGGATGGAAACCTTTCGATATTTCTACTAATGGCTTGGTTTAATACCTTTGTTTCGACGCCATATAATTCAGCTAAATCACTGTCTAACATGACTTTTTGCTGCCTGATATAGTAGATTTTGTTTATCACTAATTCATCAGGAATGATCAATGAGGTCTTTTCTTTCATAATTTATCCTTTAATTCATCATTATTTTATTTATGAAGCTTGATAAAGATGTTTTGCTGCAAAAGCTCTTCCTGATCCGGATTTCAGATAGCGTTCGAATTCATAGGCTTTATATCTGTCGGGAAATGAACAGCACCAAACTAGTTTAAGCGGAAGGTGGGGTTTTGTTGCCGGGACACGACCTTTTGAATGACGTGAATATCTCTCCTTAAGATTTGCTGTACAGCCTACATAATGTTTGCCGTTACTAAGCTCAAGAATGTAAACGTAGAACCACATGTATCTAAAAATAGGATACTTAAGTACATGGGAAAATAAAGGAGAATTATTTTTAGTGAACGGTGGCTGTGAATAAATATACGGCCTTTTTCAGACGCCGAAGCATTTGCGAAGGCGGCCGTAGTCCTTTGCAGCTCGCTTTATATATTCGCCCGTGTCGAAACGGCAATTATCTGATGTGGTTTTTATATTTTAATCCAGGACTTTAAAAAATCCCTTTCAATAAAAAAGCCCACCATATTTAAAATATGATGGGCATATTTGAATTGACCCGGTTAGGGGCGAAGCCCTCCTTCGCAGGGGCTCCAGCGGACTTCGTCCGCCCTAGCCCGCTTCGGCGGGCAAAGGCGGAGAGAGAGGGATTCGAACCCTCGGTACCGTTGCCAGTACGACAGTTTAGCAAACTGTTCCTTTCGGCCACTCAGGCATCTCTCCTTTAAAATAAAAAAACCTCTTTCGAGGACTGCAAATATAGTAATTCACACAGGCTGTCAAAAAATATTTTCAATGAATCTGCTAATTATTTATTGATTTGACAGATGTACTTGCATTCTGTTATATAAAGCTTTGAAACGCAGGCTAATGCAGAATTAATTATCTAAAACATATTCGATCCTTACATGGTAAATACCCATGAGCATGGTCTTGAAGATCATTTTTATGGTGTCAATATCCTTTAGAGTGATATCGCTGTCGTTTAGCTGATCCTGGGTTAGCTTATAATCGATGATACGCTCCACAAGATCACTGATGCTGAGTGCATCAGGCTCTTTCAGACTTCTGGATGCCGCTTCAACCGAATCTGCCAGCATCAAAACAGCAGTTTCCTTCGAAAAGGGGATAGGTCCGGGGTATCTGAAAATATTTTCATCCACAAACTTCTCCGGGAAATTCTTCAGGAATGACTGATAAAAATAATCTACCCGGGTATTACCATGGTGAGTTCTTATAAAATCGATCAGCATTTCAGGGATCTGGTTCTTTTGGGCAATTTCAACTCCTTTATTCACGTGCTGAATAATGATCTGGGCGCTTTGCTCATAAGAAATGGAATCGTGGGGATTATTTCCTCTGATCTGATTCTCAATGAAGTACTGCGGGTTGACGATCTTGCCAATATCATGATAAAGGGCACCGGCTCGCACCAAAAGCGCATTGCCTCCAATTTTAAATATGGCAGCCTCGGCCAGATTGGCTACCTGAAGCGAATGCTGAAAAGTTCCCGGTGCTTTAAATGCCAGATCCCGTAATAACTTCGAATTGGTATTGGTCAGTTCCATCAGGGTTACATCTGAGGTTATTCCGAACATCTGTTCAAAAGCATAAATTAAGGGATAAGCCAGCAGTGATAGCAATACACTGAATATAAAAGGCACGAAGTTGATCCATTCAATACCGGTAATTGATCCATCCCTGATCAGGGAAATGCCTAAAAATGCGATCAGATAGTTCAGCAGGATCAGCAGGGCTGAAATAAGAAATTGCTCCCTTTTGATCAGATTTTTGATACTGTAGATCGCTACCATACCCGCAGAGATTTGTAAAAAAGCAAACTCAAAACTATTCGGCACAAAGAAGCCTGCAATAAGTACTACCAGTAAATGAATGTTCAGCGCCAGACGGGTATCGAACAATATTCTGATAATGATCGGAACAATACAGAAGGGTATATAATAAACACTCGGCGCTTTGATCCGTATGGCCCATGATAAAGTCACCAGCATGCCTGTAATGACCAGTAAGATCAGGGAAATCTGCCGGTTATCATCATAAATATCCCGCCTGAACAGATAAAGAAATACCATCAGCAAAGAAATGATCAGGCCGGCTAATAATAACTGTCCAAGCAAAACCAGCTTTCTGTTTCCGACTACCTTTGCATCTTCTTCATATGCAACTCTGAGAGATTCAAGTTTCTGATAAATACCCGCAGTGACCATGGTGCCTTTTGCAATGATCAGCTCACCTTTTTGAACCATGCCTCTGGTGGTCGAAATGCTATTCAGCGCACTCTCCTCCATTTTATCGGTAAGTTGTTCGTCAAATACAAAATTGGCCTTCAGGTGATTCGTAACTATCCTTAAAAGCCATTCCCCGTTTTCAATTTCAGGCCTGCTCCGGATTTGTTCTTTAATAAATTTCAATGCTCCTTCCATATTAAAGGCATCGGCCGTGTTTAATTGTGTGGAAACATTTTTACGGAGCAGACTGAAATTATAATTTTTTCCCTTTCGCTGATATTTTATGACCGGATTGATCAAAC
>JBAZCD010000381.1:0-3563 GCA_041671205.1 Pedobacter sp. | reverse complement strand
CAAGAATATATGGTTTTCGCTCTTCAATGCTTATTGGAATACGGTTTCCCTTTCTGGGTATATAAGCTTTCTCGGGAGTATAAATTGTAATCGTACTTGAAATAAAGCTGATGCGGGTAACAAAGCTATTGAAAAATTCATAGCCTATTAGTCCATGGACGGGTATACCGAGGTAATTTGAAAACTCAAAAATATCCTTTTTAAGAATTGCGGCTGAAATGTGTTTCGCACTTGTATTGCCAATGTCAATATCTATTGAAGGAGTAATAAAGGCGCTCAATTTTTCTCCCTCACCAAAGCCGATTATATTGATGCTTCTCAGATTTTTAATGGAAACAGAGTCGATTAATTTGGGATCAGAGATCAGGATAAGCCCCACCCCGGTATCCAGAATGAAATTAAAGGGTCCTTTACCGTTGATCTGAAGCTGGATGATCATCAGATTTTTGATCATCTTAAATGGCAGAGTTTCCCTCTTTCGATTCCCGTTGAATTCAAATTTTTGGGCAAAGGTATTCTGGACCGATAAAATGATAAATGCAAGTATAGTAATGAACCTGATCAATGAAAATCCTTTCTATGAAAAACATTTATACTTAACAGACGCAGTTTCTATGAACAAGTTACGTCATTAAACCTAAATGCCGGAGCCGCATTCCATAATTCTTTCCTGATTTTAAAATTTAAAGCTCAGCGCTGTCCTTTCCGGTTGGAAGATATATTTGATACAGATGAAAATAAAACATTTTATATGGGTTCTCTTTATATGATCTTGATAAGTGGAAAATGATTGCAGGGCAGAACAGCGATAAACATTTTACTCCGGCCTAAAACAGATCAAACAAAACAAATCTGTTGAAAACTTTCGAGGCTTTTTCCGGAGATTTTCAGATTACATTTTATATTTTTGACAAAATTATTCAAAATATTTTTGTTCAAAATGGACAATTTAGGCGAAACGATAAGAAAATTACGAAACCAAAAAAAATTGCCTTTGCGGACAGTGGCCGCCTATCTCGACATTGACCAGGCTATTTTAAGCAAAATAGAAAGAGGACAACGCAACGCAAGCCGTGAACAGGTGGTGAAACTTGCAGAATATTTTAAGATTAAAGAAAGTGATTTGCTTGTTTCCTGGCTGTCTGACAAGTTGGTGTATGAGGTGGCAGACGAAGATGTGGCTTTGAAAGCCCTGCAGGTTGCGGAGGAAAAAGTAAAATATAATAAGACCAAGAAAAAATAATGGATGCAGCCAATGAAATAGCAGAAGCTGAGCAACAAGCGGAGACACTTGAAACGGAAGTGAAGAAATTCGCTGACGGCTTACTATGTTCCCGAAGAGAACATTAACGAGCTTGAAAAATCGGTTGCTATTTACCTTGACAAGCAGGAAAAACTATTGTGGTGGTATCGCAATATGAGCCGGCAAGACTATCATATACAAGGTTGAAAATGCAATAAAATAAATCAATTAATGGAATGACAAAAGCCAACATACACTGTTTTCTTATAAGCCATATTGATCTGCCACGTAAAACTACTGTATAGATTGTTCGCCATGCTGAAAATGGATAAGAGAAGTACACCCTCCCTGTTTTTTGGAGGTACTGCCTATTTGGGAATACCCCAAAATGAAGAATTCAGAAAACTCGTTTTTAAAGGGATTGAGCTTTATGGAGTAAACCATGGTGCATCCAGAAATAATAATATTACGCTTGATATTTTCTCTATTGCCGAGGCAGAAGCAGCCAAACGGTTTAAGGCAGAAGATTCAATCCTGGTATCAAGCGGTTATCTGGCTGCTCAACTGGTCGTTCAGCAGTATTTTGAAAGTCATTTATTGATCTATGCCCCGGATACGCATCCGGCATTATGGATAGGAAGCCCGAAGGCACCCCGGATCAGGTTCAGCGAATGGGTTGAGAAAACGATTAACCTGATCAATGAAACCGATAAGCCCGTACTGATCATCAGCAATTCATTGAATAACCTGATACCTGAGATTTATGATTTTGACTGGCTGAAACGCATAGATTCCTCTAGAAAAGTAGTTCTGCTGGTTGATGATTCACATGGAATAGGTATTACCGGTGTTCAGGGAGCGGGTGTTTACAGCAGATTACCTTCATTACCCAATATAACAAGTTTTGTAATTGCCTCGATGGCAAAAGCACTCGGCTTTGATGCCGGGCTGATCCTGGGAAATTCGGCGGGCATTCAAAAATTAAGGAGTTCACCCGTATACGTTGGCAGTTCGCCCCCATCACCGGGTATGCTCTATGCTTTTGTTAATGCCGGGGAGCTTTACGCAAAAGAGCTTATTAAGCTGCGCAGGACTTTAAGGCTCTTTACAGATCTGCTGGAATCAACTACAAATCTGTTTTTTATTAATGATTTTCCTGTTTTCCTCCTGCTTGATGATCAGGTTGCAGCTGATCTTATAAAAAACGGGATCAATATTTCATCTTTTCCTTATCCAGATCCAAAGGGCAAGCCGATACACAGGATTGTGATCAGCAGTATTCACAGCAGGGAGGAACTTGAAATTCTGGCGAATGCGATCAACATGGTTTACAGATCCTCAAACGGAATATCCATCAGCTCATAGTTTTTCCAGCCATTGAAATCAAAGTGCCACCATTCATTATTCAGCACTCTAAATCCGTTTTTTTCCATAATGGTCTTCAGCAAGTCGCGATTTTTAATAATTCTGGCAGGAAGATCTTTAAAATCTGATGCGGCCTCTGCGGCGAAGCTATCGTACGGAGTGGGCATTTCCAGTTCTTTACCTGTGCGGAGGTTGATCAGTGTCAGATCGATCGCACAACCCCGGTTATGGCGCGAACCATCCTTTGGATTAGCCACAAAACTTTTATCAGTTGCGATTGCAAAGAACTTTACGGTTACACTGTATGGGCGGTATCCATCGAATATTTTAAGTCCGAGTCCTGATTTTTTTAATTCATTCTGAACGTTTTTTAATGCCTCAGCTACCGGCAGCCTGGCAAAGGCCCTGGCCTGTTTGTAAACTGCCTGTTTGGCAAAATTGTTTTTTCCGGCATAGTGGATGTCCAGTTTAATACCGGGAATATGCTTTTTGATCTCAATGAGTTGTTTGTTTTTGTCGAGCTCAAGCGATTTCCGGTAGGAATCCATGTTGTTAATGACCAGCAGTCCGTAAGGGTTAGCCTCCTGCGCCCTGTTTTCGGTAAACCAAAGCAGGACCATAAAAAAAAGAATTTTTTTCATCAGCGATTTGATACGATCAGCAGATCCAGATCTTTCATAGGTATATTGAAGCGGTCGGAAAGATCTTTGTTGGTTAGCTTACCCTGGTAAAGGTAGATTGCATTCCGAATCCCCGGCCTTTCCCAGATCAGGTTCATTATACCACCCATTTCCCCAATATCGAGAATGATCGGAGTAAATATATTGGTTAAAGCATAGGTTGCTGTACGCGATACCCTGGATGCAATGTTGGGAACGCAATAATGGATTGCATCGTATTTCCTGACCGTAGGCACGGTATGATTGGTTACGCTGGAAGTCTCAAAACAACCACC
>JBAZCD010000380.1:0-3567 GCA_041671205.1 Pedobacter sp. | reverse complement strand
AAGGCATTTGGATTTTACTTTTAGCCCCCTGAGAAAAGTAGGTACTGTCTGTCGAAGCGAGTTCATCACCCAGTACATCTTTTCTGTAACGGGTTGTTACAGTATTGCTTTTGGAAGTTAAGCTATGTCCGGAATTACCTGAATAACCCAGTATAAATTTTGTTTTGGTATTCAGCTCGGCAGAATACTGCAATCCATAATCGTAACTTAAGCCACCAATAGCATTGCTGTATTGAGTACGTGAATTGAAAGCAGTGGTAGATTCATTGACAAATTCAAAGGCCCTGCTTTGCTTCAGATTTCCAAATAGATAAGCAAAATTAAACCCTAAACTCAGGTTTTTGTTAATTCTGAAGCCATAACCCATGTAAGCCTTTGAAATACCGCCTTCACCACCATAAATATAATTGACCTTACTGGTATCGACTAATCCTGAGTTCATAAACTGATAACCCAGATCGGTGTATGGAACAAGTCCGAAACTAACAGCAGAAAATTTGCTCACAGGAACACCAAAAGTGATGTGGCTCAATGTAGAGTTGAACTGGCTTTTACCGGTCATTCCACTCTTACTCAGTTTTCTGACATCCATGGAAGCGCCCACGTCAAAAGTAGTCAATTCTAGTGTTGAGTAAGAGGCCGGATTTGCAAGATTAATATTATCGTACAATCCGGGTTTACGAACGCCCATACTCAAACCGCCCATTGCCCGGTTCTGCGGCAATAGGGAGCCTTTCAAGTCACCCAGTCCAAATTGTGAATACGGAGAAGAGGTAGTAGTTTGTGCTGTTGCAGTTAAAACTCCTGCAAGCAGAAATAGCAAGAATATATTTTTAAATATTTTGATCATTGTTGTTGGATAACTTCATTTAAACCAATTAATACCAAATCGGGCTCGGTTTTTAAAGTGTGGGCAAAGATGCTATTTTTCAACCTAGTATCAAAAAAAATCGCATCCCCTCCGCATAGTATAACCTGTAACCCGGGATATCTTGACTCATAAATCCCGATCATCCCCTTAATCTCTTCTGTACTGCCATTCACAACTCCTGAAAGCATGGCAGATATTGTATCATGACCATACCAGTCAGCAAATTCTGAAAGTTCAACTTCCGGCAATCGCCCTGTAAATTTATGCATGGCCTCAAGTCTCATTCTCAATCCGGGCGATATGCTGCCCCCTTCATAAACACCATCTTTATCAACCGCATCGTAAGTAATACAGGTTCCCGCGTCAATAACCAGACAATTTTTACCCGGGAACAAAGCCTTTGCACCAATCACTCCTGCAAGCCGGTCTAAACCTAAAGTCTCAGGACTTTTATATTTATTAATAATTCCTGCATTCAACCCGGCAGTGAACCGGATATATTGTGTTCTCTGTTGTAAAAGAGCCTCAAGTACTCTGATATCATCATTAACTGATGAAATGATACTGTGTGTGATATCATACTCATTTAAAAATCTGTTTAAATGTCCGGCATCAAGTTTATTGATCTTTTCGGATTCAGCAAGCCTGTGTTCATCAAAAACGGCAAGTTTGGCTCGCGTATTACCAATGTCAATAACCAGTTGCGCCATTAAACGTTTAGGGTATTTAACAGGGATTCAAAAGTATCATAGTCTCCCATATTGCCCGAAATTGAATCTGCAGCACACTCTCCTGCATTGCTTTTTGCATCCCGTTGGAAAATTACAAGTCCGCATTTCATACCACAAAGCTATTTAATTTTTGAGACTGACAGGCCCTGTTTCTGTTAAAAAAGGTTAAAAACCTGATTTTTCAGAATAACTGGAAATAAATAATGCAGGAGATCAGAATTAAATACAGGCTTTCATATAACCATCGTGTACTTGCATACAGAAAATAATAAGCCATTAGTGCGGAAGCCGGGGGAGCACATAACAAAAAATGATATAAAACCAGATTCTGCTTCAAATAGAAAGACAAAAGGCCAATGATAAACATGAAGAATAATAGCTGGAAGGATTTTCTCAATTGAACCACACTCCTGAAAAAGTTCTTTTGTAATTGAAAGAACCCAAGTATCAGGATGATGAAAACCGGTATAAGTACCAGGGAGTCATACAAATTAATACGAAGGTTGGTAGGGAATTTTGTAGCCAGAGGCAGCCATATCTGATAGAATTTATCCAGTGAATCGTTCCAATAGTAAAAAACTGCCAGAAAGAAGAAAATGGTGATGAAACCCGAGATCACAGCTACCCATTCTCTCCAGTTGAAAGGCCTGAAAATAATCAGGCTGATCCATAAGAGGGGTAACATAGAGATAAAGGGAAAATAGATCAGTGTTCCAAGTGCTACGATCATTCCCAGATCAAACATGACTGAACGAACTTCATCTCTCTTGTACACGCTTAAAAACTTATCGATCATCCAGAGTACCAAAAAGTTACAAATTAATGTAGGACTTAAAAGCAGGAATGGCGCAAGTAAACTGCCTGCTGTTATATAAAGCAATGCGGGCAGAAATGTAGGCTTGCCTAAAAGTCCGTATGAATTAATGATCCTGTTAAAAATCAAGGCCTGAATGACCAGAATAGCCAAAGCTATCATAACATTCGTCAGCGGGCTGAACGCAGTCTCGAGCGGGATATCGATCAGCAGTCTGGCGAAAGGCTCCATAAATTCAAAACTGATCTGTTCAGGCAGATGAATAAATATTCCAATCCTCAGCAGAATGGCGATCCCTATCAGAAAAATGATGTTTACAGGGTTAATGCTTCTGAATTGCTGAATCATATGGGCTGCACGATGCTGAGTGTACTTTTTAGGTTCTGAGCGACAAAGTTAATAATAAGTTAGTACTGAGTACTCAGTATTAAGTATTGAGATAAAATATTGGTCCATTGAAAACTTTTCTTAGTCTTTGAAAATATTGCTGGTAGCTAAGAAGTATCAGGAATCAAGACCAGCTCCCGGTTCATTGGAATTTAAAATTAAGAGCAGGGGATAAAGACGATTGTCTGTTCACCTGACATTTAGCAATACATCACATTGACAAATTGCTCATTTTCTGATTACTCTTCCTCTCATTTTCTGATTTCTTCATTCTCCAGTATCCTCCCAATTCTCTTCAGCTGCCGGGTATGATGAATAGTATGTACCTCAATGAATCTGAACCATTGTTTTGCATTTAAAAGCCCAAGCCGGGGATGCTTCATTTTCTGATGGGGATCAGCTTTTTTAATTTTGGATTTGATATCTCCAAGTCGCATCCTGAATTTTACGATCAGGTTTCGGGTATCTTCCCTGCTGACCTTAGATACCATAGCAGCAATTTTTGCAGGTGCCTTGATCTTTACTGGAGGAAATCTTCCAGCAAATAATATGATCCATGCCAGCCAGTGAATTGTTTTTCTGTTATAAATACCTGTACCCACAATACACTTCTCAACAGCATGTAATGAAAATAGATTGGATTGAAAAATATGAGAATAGGTCTCTGAATAAGACCATCCTCCATCCGAAGGACTTACAATAAATTCCTCATCAGATAGTGTGGCTAATAGATCATCATATTCAGCCACACTCTTTAATAAGGA
>JBAZCD010000379.1:0-3584 GCA_041671205.1 Pedobacter sp. | reverse complement strand
CTGGCAAAACCCGGTGATATCATTCTGGTGGCCGGTAAGGGTCATGAGAAATATCAGGATACCGGAGGCATAAAGCTTCCATTTGATGATAAAGAAATTTTAACTGAATTTTTAAATCTGATGAGCTAATGTTATACTATCTGTTTACCTGGCTTGATAAGCATTATGATATTCCCGGAGCAGGATTGTTCCAGTATATATCATTCCGTACGGCTATGGCAGTCATCTTATCACTGATTTTAACGACGGTTTACGGCAGTCGCCTGATCAAATTGTTAAGAGCCAGACAGGTGGGTGAGTCGGTAAGAAATCTGGGACTTGAAGGGCAGATGCAGAAGCAGGGGACTCCAACTATGGGAGGATTGATCATCCTTCTGGGAATTCTGCTGCCTACCATACTTTTCGCCAGACTGGAGAATATTTATATCATTCTCATGCTCACCACCACGGTCTGGATGGGGCTGATTGGCTTCGTAGATGATTACATTAAGGTATTTAAGAAGGACAAGGAAGGACTTGCAGGCCGTTTTAAGATCATGGGTCAGGTGGGACTGGCATTGATCATTGGCTGGACCATGTATTTTCATCCGGATATTGTGGTCAGGGAGCAGGTAACCCTGCCTGCCAAAGTTAGTTCACCTCTTGATGTCCATAAACGCGGTGATCAGTTTTACTATACCCAGGATCTGAAGTCGACCATAACCAATGTGCCTTTTTATAAGGATAATGAGTTTGATTATGCCAAGGTACTGACCGTTTTTGGCGAGGGGTATGAAAAATACTCGCTGGTGGTCTTTTTATTGTTTGTGATTGTGATCATCACAGCGGTTTCGAATGGGGCCAACCTTACGGATGGTATCGATGGACTCGCGACAGGTACTTCAGCCATTATCGGAATTACACTGGCAATCCTCGCTTATGTTTCGGGTAATACCATTTTTGCCGATTATCTGAATATCATGTATATCCCTCATTCAGGGGAACTTGTGATCTTCGCCGGGGCATTTGTAGGGGCTTGTGTAGGCTTTCTTTGGTATAATTCCTATCCCGCACAGGTGTTTATGGGCGATACCGGCAGTCTGGCTATCGGCGGAATCATTGCGGCCTTCGCGATCATGATTCGCAAGGAATTGTTAATCCCGGTGCTTTGCGGAGTATTCCTGGTCGAAAATCTTTCGGTGATCATGCAGGTTTCCTATTTCAAGTATACCAGGAGGAAGTTTGGCGAGGGTCGGCGTATTTTTCTGATGTCGCCATTGCATCATCACTACCAAAAAAAGGGATATCATGAAGCCAAGATCGTTACCCGATTCTGGATCGTCGGAATTATCCTGGCCATTGTAACCATTGTGACTTTAAAGCTGCGTTAATGGAAGGAAAGAAATATATTGTTGTTTTAGGTGCCGGTGAAAGCGGAACAGGTGCAGCATTATTGGCTCAGAAGCAGGGTTATGCTGTATTTGTTTCAGATTTCGGTCCTGTAAGTGATCAGTATAAGAAAGATCTGGAGCAGGCGGGAATTCCCTTTGAAGAAAACGGACATGACGAAGAACGGATACTGACTGCAAATGAAGTGATCAAGAGTCCGGGTATTCAGGATAAGGCTCCAATCATCAAAAAGCTGACCGAAAAAAATGTTTCTGTCATTTCTGAGATAGAATTTGCAGCACGATATACTCAGGCTAAGCTGATCTGCATCACCGGATCAAACGGGAAGACCACCACCACAATGCTTACTTACCATATTCTGAAAAATGCCGGATTGAATGTCGGCCTGGCAGGCAATATCGGCAAGAGCTTTGCCAGGCAGGTAGCCTTCGAAGATTTCGAATATTACGTGCTTGAGATCAGCAGTTTTATGCTTGACAATATGTACAGCTTCAAAGCTGATATTGCTGTATTGTTAAACATTACGCCTGATCACCTGGACAGGTATGATTATAAGATGGAAAACTATGCTGATTCTAAATTCAGGATTATTCAAAATCAGCAGCAGAATGACGTATTCATTTATTGTGCGGATGATGCTGAGATTCAGAAGGGCATGGCAAAACATCAGATAAATTCAAAAGCATATCCATTCTCCATTGAGAAGACGCTCGATAATGGCGCTTTTCTTCAGGATGATCAGATCATAATTAACCTCCACCACACAAACCAAGAATCACTGACTATGTCTATTACCGATTTAGCGCTACAGGGCAAGCACAATATTTATAATTCTATGGCTTCGGGCATAGTTGCGAAAGTGCTTGAATTAAGAAACGAGACCATCCGCGAAAGCATGGGAAGTTTTACCAACATCGAACACCGGCTTGAGCATGTGGCTAAAATTTCGGGGATCGATTTTATCAATGATTCTAAAGCAACGAATGTGAACTCAACCTGGTATGCCCTCGAAAGTATGCCGGCCGATGTTGTGCTTATCCTTGGTGGGGTGGATAAGGGCAATGATTATAATATGTTGAAGGATCTTGTTAAATCTAAAGTAAAAGCGATCGTATGTCTGGGAAAGGATAACAAAAGGATCCATGAAGCCTTTGAGGATGATGTGGAGATTATTGTTAATACATTTTCAGCAAATGAGGCGGTGCAGATTGCCTATCACCTGGCAAAAAAGGGTGATACGGTACTTTTATCACCTGCCTGCGCAAGTTTTGATCTTTTTAAGAACTATGAGGATAGAGGAAATCAGTTTAAGAAGGCGGTTAAAGAACTATGACAATTGATAGTTGACAATTGAATAAGAATCGTTCCTGTCCCCCTTTGGAGGGAGGTGCGAAGGCCCTGAGCGATTGGGGGAGGATTTGATTGCCCAACCTCCCCCCCGCCCCCTCGAGAGGGGGATACGTGGCGCTTAGGGATTGTGCTGAATTGAGAGTTGACAATTGAAAACTGATTTTAAATAACAAGAAGGTCCCTCCTGCGTCGGGATGACAGTCGGCAGGGAGTGAAGAATTGAGAATTAAAATGGAGAGTTGAGAGTTGAAAATACCGGAATCATCTGACTAACAACCAACAACTAACAACAGACAACCAAAAAATGGAAAGACTAATAAGCAAAACAAAAGGTGATCGCTGGATCTGGCTGATTGTGATCTTGCTTTCGGTATGGTCGCTGCTGGCGGTTTACAGTGCAACCGGAACTCTTGCTTATAAGAAGGGTGTTGGAAATGAACAGTTTTTGATCAAACATCTGGTGATGATCGTTGGTGGTATTGCTCTGATGTATTTTTCGCACCTGCTTGACTATCGTTATTATGCGGGTATCTCCAAGGTTTTGATGGTTATTACTATTCCATTGCTGGCTTATACCCTGATCTTTGGTGCCAGTGTGAATGAGGCCAGCCGCTGGGTAACTATTCCGATCATTAATCAGACTTTCCAGACCTCCGATATGGCAAAACTGGCGTTGATTACCTTTCTGGCACGCACTCTGAGTAAGAAACAGGAAAATATCAAGGATGTTAAAAAGGCATTTTTACCCATAATGACTGCCGTCTGTACAGTGTTTGTACTCATCGCACTGGCAAACCTTTCAACAGCTTTAATGTTATTTGGTGTTAGTATTCTCCTGCTAATTA
>JBAZCD010000378.1:0-3592 GCA_041671205.1 Pedobacter sp. | reverse complement strand
TGCAGGATTATTTGAATATAATGTTGTGTATGGATTTACATCTGTATAAACTCTTACAGCTTTTCCTTGCAGGACAGCACTCACATCCATATAGTTATTAGAAACTTTATTGCTTGTTTTTATTGTTAATGCCAAGTAAGCAGTATATTTTAATCCACCGACAAGTGCTGCTTTATCAGATTGTGCACTTCCCGGAACTCTTGAATCAATTGTCTGAGATCCATTACCAAGATATGCGGTATAGGAACAGCCTGAAAGTGCGGAATCTGTAGTTAAAATATCATTAATTCTTATGTCAGAAAAACTTGTTATTGGACCTTCAGTAAAAGCTACTAAAGCACTAAAGGTATCACTTCCTGAACTTTGCCATATTTTATTACCTGCAGCCCTTGCTTTTCCATATACAATAGGAACGCACAAGCAGTTATTCGCCTGTGTTTCAAGGGAGCCAAATCTATATGCAGGGCTTTCATAGTCAAAACCCAAATTATTTCTATCTGTTATACTCATATTTATCCTCTGTTTCTAATTAACTGCTTGATATAATGATGCTAAGCTGTAGGCGTAGGAACAACTACTGACGGATATCCTCCAAAATTGGTAGTATTGCTTAAAGCCTGACATCTTGTCATTGTTTTATCGCATTTTGCTTCGCCACCGGAGTAAGTACACCTGCTATCCTTAAATTTCCACTGACAATTAACATCAAAAATCATGTTAGGACTCAATGAAGAATAATTATTTAAGATTCTCTCAACAGTAAAAACAAATGTTTTAGCTGTCAACTGAATTTTATTAATCTTGCCATCGAATAATAATACCGGATCGCCGATTATTGTAGTTGTGTTTCCGTCAAAGATTACTTCTTCGACTTTGCATTCCCTGTTTGTTAAAACATCTCCATTATCGGAAACTAGCCCTGAAAATTCCTGAGCAATGTCTGAAACGCTTATAGACATAGTGTCTGTTGTTCCGTCCAGAGAAGTTTCTATACCTGATGTTTGAACCATTCTTGCATAATATGTATTTGCATTAATAACTATACTTGCTGTTGAATCATTAGCCAGAATCCTAAACGGACCGCTATCAAGGCTAATCGTAATCAGGGTTCTGGTTTTTAGAGAGACCTTTGCAATTTCTGTCTTTTGTAAAGCAGTTAAACCTTTACCCATTACCCAACCACCTCCACAAATTGAATGCTAAAAGTTGAATAACCGGATTCCATAATATTAAAATTAAGCACGTCGGACGCAAACCTGACCAGATAAGTATTACCATCCCCGCCTTTACTTGAATCCCATACCCAATTAAAAGCAGTTTTTCGTCCTTTTTGATTCTTGAAAAAAGTAGCTATAGTAGCTGTGTTTGTTGGATTTTTCTCAAAATCAAGAACCCAGCTCATTCTGGGATTAGTCCATGTATCACGTCTTTGTTCATTGCCGGTAAATGTTTCATCCACAATTGTTTTGAACTGAATTGAATTAACATGAGCCTGTTTGTAAGGATAATTAAATGTGTCTGTCATATTTGCTTACCTCGTTTTTATCTATATTACACTGTTAAATTGTTACCACGGAAGGAATGCGAGAGCACTAATTGCCCAGCCGATAACCGATGCCGCTACCGTAGTTACGGCTGTTGCTATTGCTGATCCTATGGCTGTTATTGCTCCCCACATTGCAGTAGCCGCTCCTGCAATTGCTTGCCCAAAAGCAGTTTGAGCAATAGGTTGCCAAGCCGCACTCGCAAAAGCTTTTACTGCACCAGAGGCTGCTTCCCAAACATTCGGTGCAAAAGTTTTTACATAACCTGCATATTGATTGAATTTATCTACAGCTTTAGACAGCTTTTTACCAAGTATTTTGTCTTTATATCGATCAACTAAATATCCTGTCATATACTGAGTGCCTAATTTAATACCACTGTATAAGGTATTCTTTATAGCCTCAGCATTAGGTGTACTAAATGGTTTTGTACGACCGAAGGGCTGAGATGCAATACCTGTAATTCCCGGCTGCACGGGCATAAGTTCGTCACCTTTTTTACCCCATATAGCTTGTTCATAGGAAGCAACCGTCCCTTTTACATTATTAGGCCAATTCTCTTGAAAATCCTTAACTATTGGGTCGTAAAATTCCTCAACTTTTCCTTGAAGAATGGTGCCAGAAGGTTTATAAAACATACTATCCCAAGCACCTTTAGCAGTAGTAAGAGCACCTTTTCCTAAAGATTCTAAAGTTCCACGATTCTCGTATATTGTCCTTAATGTTTCAAAATACTGATCCTCTGTCATGGAAGAATTTTTAAAATGTTCTTTTAAATATGCTTCATGCTGGCTTTCGTTTGAAGGATTATCATGTGTTTGGGGAGGATTATGTTTTAAACGATCCTCAGCCATCGAAGGTGTTTCACTATTTGGATGAACCTCATGAGGCAAGCCTCCTCCTCCGCCTTGTCCACCTACACCTCTAGGGTTACCTAGATTGACAGCTGGGGCATTATTTAATCCAAGAGCTTTACCTAAACCAGAAGCAGTACTAAGATTCTGCTCATATAGGTTTTGAGCCCAATCATCTGCATTTTTACTCCAATTAATACTTGTATTCCAAGCGCCTGCTAATCCACTATCGAAGCTACCCCAAAGTGTTGCCCCAATGTCCAAAATTGTTGATGGTGGATGATCGAATGCATACTTGTATGCTCCTGTTCCAAACCCATACCCTAAGCCAACGCCACCAGTGATAGTGCTAGCCATACCACCGAAGATTCCTTTACCTATTCCATATAGAGTACCAGCAATTTCGGCTGGAACTCCATATGGTCTATATAACTCCCCATATTTTATAATATTGGCACCTGTAGATGAAACAATAGATACAATGGGAAGATACCGATTCTCTGCTACCCAAGCTGCATTAGCCAATCTGGGAAATGCACTAATTATGGGCTTAAGAGTATAATTTATTATGCTCATATCGGTTTGTATCTTTGTGGCATTTTCACTAAGGCTCAAGAAAAATTTTTGGCTTTGAGTCCCGCTTTGAGGTGATACACCATTATTATTACTATTATTTTCGTCCGTCATATATAAATCCTTTTAAAAGTTATTATGCTTTGCTTAAATTTATATAATTATTGTAGGAATTAATATTCGGATAAGTTCTTTTTAGCCAAACTCCACACAAAAATCCTATGATTTCTAAAAGTATCACTGCAACTATTATTATTACAGCCCAGTTTGCCCATGATGATTGGACCCTGTGAAATTCTTCAATACTTTTCCATTTTTTATTTTTCCATGCCCATTCATTGCCTTTTATGCCGCATATAAACAACCAAAGAAGACCAAAACCGGGAATAAATGCCCAACAAGCATTATAACTTTTGTTTGCTATACCCCAAATCCCGCCAAAAAAGAAAGCTCCCCAGTTCCAACCTTTGACTTCTCTTGGAACAATGCTTAATTCTTTTAATCCAATGGATATTTCAGAGGGAGTATTCTTATTCATTATCGTGGATAGAGCTTTGCCGGTTAATTTTAAACACAAATAAGTAAAAGCAAACGCACTTAATAATGCTCCCGGTAGAAGAC
>JBAZCD010000377.1:456-3608 GCA_041671205.1 Pedobacter sp. | reverse complement strand
GCCTTTCTTTTGTCGAAAAATGAAGATGCGATTAATCTGTTAAATTAGTCTTCCCCAAATTAATAGTTGAATTCATTTTTATATAATAAATAAATTAAAAGTTATGCAAAAATCAATAAATATTTTAATAAGCATTTTTTTATTGTATAGTCTCATTTTTTTGGGATGTGATTCACATGAAAATCCAGCCCACAATAAGCCGGTGATTGACAACACTCAAAGTCCTTACACCAAATTGCGCAGTATCCCCATGCAGGATACCCGCTTAACGGATGGGTTCTGGGCAGAACGCTTTGAGCTTGCCGAAACTAAAATGCTGCATACCCTGGAAACGACAATGTCGGGAGGAGGTAGTGCAAATCTGAACAGGATAAAATTGGCGGCAGGTGTAGAAGGAGGAACCACACATGGAACTCCGTGGGGTGATGGTGACAATTATAAATGGATCGAATCCATGGCCCACGTATATAATATCAACAAAGATCCGGAACTGGACAAAAAAATGGATGGATGGATTGATATTATCGGTAAAGCAATGGATCCTGACGGCTTCATTTCAACAAACATAGGTCACGATAAATCGAGACGATTCCAAAAAGTAAACGCCCATGAGCTTTACAACATGGGGCACCTGTTAACTGCAGCCTGCATTCATTACCGCTCAACGGGAAAAGAAAATTTTATGGAAATCGCAAAAAAAAATGCAGATTTTCTTTACAATCAGTGGAAAGCTGAGCCGGTTCACATGGCCCGTTATCCCTGGAATCCATCTGTATATATGGGATTGGCAGAGATGTATCGCACCACCCACGATCATAAGTATCTTGAACTTTTGCAAATCATGATCGATAACCGTGGAAGCAGGCCAAACCCGGATCGCGATCACACAATGGGTGGAACGGATCAGACACAGGACCGGGTGCCACTGCGCGAGGACACGATTGCTGTTGGTCATGCAGTTACCGGGAATTACCTCTACTGTGGTGCGGCCGATTTATACGCTGAAACCGGCGAAAAAGCGATAATGGATGCACTTGAACGGATATGGAAAGACATTCACTGGAAAAAAATTGATATTACATGTGCAGTGGCTATGGGAGGCCAGGAACAAGAAGTTTCACCGCGCGGCGATGAGGTTCACGAAAATTTTGCCAACGAACCTTATACCCAGCCCAACGGATACAATGAAACCTGCGCAAACATCGGCGCCGGGATGTTTAATTACCGGATGTTTATGCTCACAGGCGATTCAAAATATGCCGACTGGACAGAACGAGGGATGTATAATACTTTAAATTCAGGAGTCGATATACAGGGAGAGCATTGGTTTTACTGCAACCCATTAAGTTGGGATGGTACAGAAGGAGAAAAGATCAAACAGACGTTTGGCAAAGACAAAAACAGACTTGTTCCCGGTCATCATAGTGGTGTGCGCTGGGATGACATGAACTGTTATTGCTGTCCGCCAAGTGTTACCCGAACCACGGCAAAAATACACAATTGGTTTTATAACGTTTCTGATGATGGGGCACTCTGGGTGAACTTTTATGGAGGGAACCAACTTTCAACAAAACTTGCTGATGGCACAGAAATAGCCCTGTCGCAAATCACTGATTACCCATGGGATGGGAAGATTACCATCAATATTGAAAAAATTAAAAACAAAACTGTTCCTATTCATTTAAGAATTCCTGAGTGGACTGAAAATCTTGTTATTACCGTAAACGGCGAAAAATTATCGGATAAACTGCACCCCGGCAGTTATTTGAAAATTGAACGCAAATGGTCGGCCAACGATGAAATTGTTCTGGATTTTCCAATGCCGGTGCGTTTAATGGAAGCCAATCCAAAAGCTACCAGGTTGAATAATAAGTTAGCCGTTATGCGCGGCCCGGTTGTTTATTGTCTCGAACTTCCAAAACAGGAGGGCGGTGAAGAAATTTTCAATAACGGAGTTTTCATACCTGAAAATATAAAGTTGAATCCGGAATATCGCGCTGACTTTCTTGGCGGGGTTACTGTATTGAAAGGGAAAGCGCTTAATCAGAAGGAAAAGGATACTTTCTTGAAAAATAATCCACAGCTATCCGAAAAACAAATCTCAGCAGATTGGAATGAAAGTGAACTGTATCGTCCGGTGAAAACAAAAGAGATTTCAAATGCTGTAGAAGGTTCAGTTGAAATAGAACTGATTCCTTATTATGCGTGGGCAAATCGCGGATTGGCTTATATGGATGTTTGGATTCCATTGGCAAAGTAACATCTTAACGAAACAAACAAATTATGAAAGAAATAAAAGTGAGTCTCTTATCCCGTAATAATTTTGCCCCATATGGCCAAATTGTTGATTTGGAAGACCTTGGTCCGGCAACAATTAATACCGGGGTAGTTAAATTTTGGAAACAACAGGTAGAAGTCAATTTCGATGGAGAAATAGAAATTGGTGTACTCAAGGTTAAGAAACATGAAATGTTGTTTGACGTATTGGAAAATCATTTTAAAACACCAACGATTATGATGAGCCTGAACGGCGATTTTCTTTTTCCTGTTGCTCCCTGTAAAGACGAAGTACCTGATGTTGATGAAATAAAGGTTTTTAAGATGAAAGAGAACCTACTGTATATGATGAATTCCAAATGCTGGCATGGTGAAGTTTATCCAATTGATAAGGAAGAACTTACATTGCTGGTTTTTTTGAAGAAAGGTTCATTGGATGATGACACTGTTTTTGAAAATTTATCAGAGCAATGTAAAATAGTTGAATAATATATTTTATGACCAAATAAGAACATATAGAAATGAAACGACTAATAGTAGTATTATCAGCATCAATCGCAATAGCTCAATGTGTATCAGCTAAATCTGATAAACCCAATATCATATTCTTTTTAATTGATGATATGGGTTGGAAGGATTTAGGATGTTACGGAGGAAACTTTATTGAAACCCCAGTTGCCGACAAATTAGCGGCTGATGGGATCAGGTTTACCAATGCGTATGCATCTCCGGTGTGTTCGCCAACAAGGGCAAGTTTAGTAACTGGTCAGAATGCCGCACGCACCGGAATATGGGAAGTAATTGGGGTGCAGGACAGGCCTTTTGCAAAAATGAAATCACCTCCCAAGTCAGAACAAATAAAAGAAGGAATTAAG
>JBAZCD010000377.1:0-446 GCA_041671205.1 Pedobacter sp. | reverse complement strand
CGGGCGTACACCTGAGGCACATGGCTTTGTTAAAATTGATGAAAAAATTTACGACGCTACACTTGCAGAATTTGCCAAAAATAATGAGCACCATCAGGTAGGCGAAATTACGGCTAACGCAATTGAGTTTATACGGGAAAATAAAACAAAACCCTTTGTGATTTGTGTCAGTCATACCGCTGTTCATGCCCCATTGCTTGCCCGAGAAGATTTAATACGGAAATACAAAACCAAACTGCGCAAAACTGGTATTGATGATGTACATCCTACTTATGCCGCAATGGCTGAAATGGCTGATGAATCGCTTGGAATGTTACTTGATGAGCTAAAAGCTTTGGGAATGACTGAAAATACGGTTGTGTTTTTGTATTCTGATAACGGGGGCTTGATAAGTGACATGTACTTAGGAAACCCAGAACCAATGGTAACTACAATGGCGCCCCTAC
>JBAZCD010000376.1:0-3612 GCA_041671205.1 Pedobacter sp. | reverse complement strand
CTGCAAGAAGCATCAATTTTATTACTCATATTCATCAAACCCCCGCAAAAATTGAAAAACCACCATCTACACAGATCATTGAACCGGTAACGAACTTAGAAGCATCGCTAAGCAGCCATACCAATGCACCCTGCAGTTCATCAGGATGACCAAATCTCTTAAACGGTGTATTTCTGATCACTTTTTCGCCTCTTTCGGTAAAGGTACCATCAGGATTGGTCAGCAAATTTCTGTTCTGTTCGGTTAAGAAGAAGCCCGGAGCCAGAGCATTCATCCGGATTCGGTCACCATATCGGTTTGCCAGCTCTACTGCAAACCATTGATTGTAACAATCCACGGCTGCTTTACCCATGTTATAACCCAATACCCGAGTGATCGCACGTTTTGAATTCATCGATGAAATATTAACGATACTGCCCTTCTCAGCTGTTTTTTCGATAGCCTCCCCAAATATCTGGGTAGGGATTAGAGTCCCCCAGGTATTCAGGTCCATAACCCGCTTCATACCATCAAGATTCATTTTGAAGATATCATCACCCGGCAATAAAACTCCATGTGGCTGATTTCCACCGGCGCCATTTACCAATCCATCAATACGTCCATATGTATCAAGCACTTTATTCTTTGCATCAATAAGCTGAGCTTCGTCCATAGCATCTGCAATCAGGGCTATTGCACGACCACCATTCTTATTAATTGCATCAGCCCTTTCATTGGCTACATCTTTATTTCTTCCTAATATCCCTACTGCACCACCTGCTTTAACAATTCCATTTATGAATGAATTACCCAGGATGCCTGTGCCCCCTGTAACAACTATTACTTTACCTTTTAATGAGAATTCTTCCATTTTAAAAAATGTTATGCGTTATATATTGTGTGTTATGTGTGTAAAGTTAATTGTTTCGGGATAAATAGTATCTCACTGGAAACACATAAACACAACTAATTTAACTTAATCAACCCCTCTCCTGCCCCGACTTCCAATGATACCTGCTTTTTAGCATTGTCATAAGTAAAATTGCGGATCGCCTTTCCATTTAAAAATACTGCTTTAGGTTTTGAAGCAGAAGAAATATTCAACTTAACTGAAGCATTACTACCGTATTTAATTCCGTCAGAAGAAATTTCTATACTTACAGGACTGCTTGAGCTTACAACTTTTGAACCATCCTTACTTCTAAAAGTTGAAACAAGCGCCAGGAAGATTCTGTCATCAGACCAGGTAATTGCTGCAGCATCTGTTTCCATGCCTGCTGCCTGATAAGTATTGCCTGGTTTAGTGCTGAATGCAAACTTTTTACCCGATGCCACACCACTCACAAATCCATTTCCTTCTTCAGTGATTACTTCCGAAACCCCGTTACTTCCATCGGTGGTTAAGAGATTGGCAATAACCAGTGGCTGTTTATTCTTAGTACTTGCAGAAACTGTAAGCATTCCTTCTTTCTTCAGGTGACGCTCACGCTGAAGGGTATAGAGATAATGAGGAGTTTCAACAGCTTTGGTTTCAACAGCCTTTGGAGCAAGGTGCATAATGTTTAAGGTCACCCCCTTTTTAGTAATGTTAGAAACATCATTCCCCGCCTTGATATGCTCAAGCTCAGCAGTCTGATACAATAATGTAACTTTTGCATCCTGATCAGATGGAACAGCAGTATCAAGCATCAATAGAGTTCTTGGTTTGATGAAAAGAACGTTTCTGCTCAGATCCTTTACTTTGTCGAAATACAATTCACCAATATTACCTGCAGAGAATGCCGCGTCTTTTCCATCCAGAAAGTTTGCGATGTATGCCTGATCGTTAAATCCGGGAGCATGGTAAAGATGATCTCCGGTACGCTGACTCTGCTCATTATCATTAATCAAAATCGTTGAATGGCCAACCGGCTGAATTAATTTAGACTGATAAATAGGATCATCGTAATAAGTAGAGTTTTTCAAATGACGTTCTTCTATAAAGATCACTCCCTTATCAGCAAGCCAGAAACTTCCCTGATCAATATGCTGATGATTATAGAATGCCCCTGAGCGCATTACAAATGAGAAATCATCCTTTTCCCATCCACCTTTAAATACCGTAGTTCCTACTTCTCTGAATATTTTTACCGGATTTTCATCAAACGGACTATCTTCCTGAATTCCTTTGGTGTTGAAAATTACATCCTCATAATTTTCTCCCTTCTTCATGAAATTATAGAACCAGCTTAATCTTGGTTCTCTTCTCTTTTCAAGAAGGAAACTCCAGAATGTTGCAGGTCCCATCGGGCCTCCTGAATCACCATATTCAAACCAAAGTTTATCTTTAATTAATCCGCCCCATATAAATTCGTTATAACTACCCACAAGCGGAGCAGTTAAATCCACCTTGAATACATTATCCAGAGATGGTAAACTGTATGCCATATTAGAGAAGGAATAACTGTTATATCCATATCCTTCACCCCATGCTCCGTCTTTCTGATCCACTACACGGTTAATAAATTTATTATACTTAATGATTGCACCGGTGAAATATGGCTCAAGGTTTTCTGTATCCGGCCCGTCAGCATAAACTGAAGCCATATTCATTAATGAACCACCAAGAATCATTGCCAGCCAGTTTGAAGTGGCCGCTGTTACATCATCATTAAATACATAAGTACGATGTGCCCCATCTACAATATTGGCCATGATAGCCTTGCGGATCTGCCTGCTTTCATCAGCACTCATTAAATCGTAAGTAAGATCATAAGCTTCAGCCACACGATGTGCCCAGCTACCGGTACGGTGTTCGCTGTATCTGCCCCTATTCGTTTGCCATGGGTGTGTCCAGTTTGGCCAGGAAGAAAGTTTAATCAATACATCTTTCACATATGTACCTGCCTCACGATCACCATGAAATGCATAAGCTCTCGCATTTAATCTTAAGGCTTCTCCTGTATGATAAATTTTGTTACCCCAGGCATTCCAGGTTGGCAACCAGTCTTCTTTAGGAAACTGATCCAGATCAAAGATCAGTGTATTTACAGGTATCTTTTCTCTCTGTTCCTTTGCATTTTTCAGAATATCATCATAAACCTTCGCAAATTCAGGTTGCTTAATCTTAGCATCAAGCAATTTCTTTTTATCGGCATCAAATAATAAACGTGGATGCTTTCCGGCCATATTTGCCGGAGCAATATGAATTGTAAATTCGGTACCTGCAATAGTTGAAGTGCCGTTGTCTGCTTTTAGCTTCGCCAGGTAAAGTCCTACCGGAAAATTAAGCTTCAATGGCTTCAAACTCCAGTCTGAACCATTTTTCACCAGATCAGCTTTATAAAATGATTTCTTTTGATCTGCAAAAGAAAAGATCTCGACACTTACCTTTTTTGCATCAAGCGGCCACTGACCATTCAGCACAAAATTATCTCCTGCGAAATAATGTTTCTTTGGTATATACTGTGCGTATTCAGGCAGTTTATACATCTCTGGAGTATTGAAACGGAAAGCAGTTTCGCGAGTAGCAGCGAATGCGATATCATCTATCCCAAAATAAATAGGCATTGCCGGATCTGCCATCGGGAATTTAGCAATAAATGCAAGGGCATAAATCCTAACCTTATCCATTCCGGAAATTTTCGGATTTGC